>PIVZ01000123.1 GCA_003354045.1 bacterium | reverse complement strand
AACAACCCCGAGGACCCCGGCATGGGAAACCGCAGCGTTTCTACCTTGTGGACCAACGGCACGTCGGCGTGCCGATCGTCCTTCTACTCTTCATCCTGGTTCCACTGGATGCCGAGGGCGTCAATGTTCGCGCAGTCGAGCAGCTCGACGGCGAGACCGGCTTTGCCGAGGTCTTCTTCGACGATGCCAAGGTGCCGGTGGGCAACCGCCTCGGAGAGGAGGGCCAGGGCTGGAAGGTCGCGATGGCCACGGCCGGCTTCGAGCGCGGGCTGATGCTGCGCAGCCCGGCGCGCTACCAGGCCACTGCCCATCGTCTCATCCAGCTCTACGGAGCCAACAAGGACACGGCCGATCCCGCCGTGCGCGATGCCGTCGTGCAGGGCTGGATGGAGGCCGAGGCTTACTGCCTCAATACCTACGCGACCGCGTCGCGGCTCATGGCGGGCGGAACGATCGGCGCCGAGGCCAGCCTCAACAAGATCTTCTGGTCGGAGCTGGACCTCGACATGCACGAGGCCGCCATGGCGCTTCTCGGCACGCGGGCCGAGCTGCTGCCCGAGGCATCGGCCGCAGGAGAGGTCGGCGATTGGCTCGATGGCTTCCAGTTCGCACTGGCCGGTCCCATCTATGCAGGCACCAACGAGATACAGCGCAACGTGATTGCCGAGCGCGTTCTCGGCCTGCCGAGGAAATAGCCGTGCAGTTCATCTTCGAAGAAGAACAGCTTCTCTTCCAGGACAGCTTCCGCAACTTCCTGCAAAAGGAATGCACCCCTGACAAGGTTCGCGCACTGTGGGACACCGAGACCGGTCGCTCCCCGGAGCTCTGGGCGAAGCTGGCCGAGATGGGAGTGCTCGGGCTACTGGCTCCCGAGGCCCACGGTGGGCTCGGCATGAGCGAGGTAGACCTGGTGCTGCTTCTCGAGGAAACCGGCCGGGTGGCGCTCCCGGAGCCGGTGCTCGAGACCGCGGCCGTCGGCATTCCGCTTCTGAGAGATCTCGGCGCCACCGCGCTGGCCGAACGCTGGCTGCCGGCGGCGGCAGCGGGAGAGGCGATCCTTACGGTCGGTCATGCGGCCAACCCTCTGGTCACCGACGCACACGTTGCCGATCTGCTGCTCATGCAAAGCGGCGATGAGATCCACGCGGTTGAAAGCGACCGTGTCGAGCTCGAACGCCAGCCCTGTAACGACGGGGCCCGCCGCCTGTTCCGCGTGAGCTGGTCGCCGTCGAGCGAGACCTGCGTGGCCAGTGGTGCGGAGGCAGAGCGACTTCTCGCCGCAACTCTCGATCGCGGAGCGCTGGCCTCGGCAGCCCAGCAGCTCGGGCTCGGCCATCAGATGGTGAAGCTGGCGGTGGACTATGCCTGCGAGCGCGAGCAGTTCGGCAAGGCCATCGGCACCTTCCAGGCCATCAAGCACATGCTGGCCAGCGTGCAAGTACGCCTCGAGTTCGCCCGCCCCGTCGTCTACCGGGCCGCGTCCTCGGTGGCCGCGGACGCCGCGGACAGGGCGCTGGCGGTCTCGCACGCCAAGGCCGCCGCTTCCGAGGCAGCCGTACTGGCGGCAAAGACGGCCCTACAGGTACACGGCGCGATCGGCTACACCTGGGAAGTAGATCTGCATATGTGGATGAAGCGAGCATGGGCGCTCGACCAGGCTTGGGGAACACGCGCCTGGCACCGCGCCAGGATCGCGGATGCGATTCTGGACGGCGAAGGCCCGGCGCCGACGTTCGGATATAGCGGGCCGGCCTGAAGCCGCCCGCGCCGGCCGGCTCTTCGAGAAGTGCAGGTCCAGAGGTAAACGAGAATGAGTGACGGAAAGAACAAGGTTCCCGCGATCGAAGGCTGGTTCGAGATGGACTTCGACCGTCCGCGCCTGCTGGGCAGCCGCTGCAAGTCGTGCGACAGCGTCTTCTTCCCCAAGGAGTCCTTCTACTGCCGCAACCCCGGATGTCAGGGCGATGAATTCGAGGATGTCCCACTCAGCAGCACCGGCAAGTTGTGGTCCTACACCAACAACTGCTACCCGCCCCCGGCTCCCTACATGGCGGCCGACCCGTTCGAGCCCTACATCGTGGCGGCAGTCGAACTGGCCGAAGAGAAGATGGTGGTGCTCGGGCAGGTGGTAGCCGATGCCGCCATCGACGACCTCGAGGTCGGCATCGACATGGAGCTCACCCTGGACACACTCTTCGAGGACGATGACAACGAGTACGTCGTCTGGAAGTGGAAGCCGGCAGCGGCCTGACCCGGAGTAGGAGAGAGATCATGGCAAAGGAAGTTGCAGTACTCGGTGTCGGCATGCATCCCTGGGGCAAGTGGGGCCGGAACTTCGTCGAGTATGGAGTAAAGGCCGCAAACGATGCTCTGTCCGACGCCGGGCTAGAGTGGAACGACATCCAGTTCGTCGCCGGCGGCGACACCATACGTAACGGCTACCCGGGCTATGTGGCCGGCGCGACCTTTTCGCAGGCTCTCGGCTGGAAAGGCTCGCCGGTGTCGAGCTCCTACGGCGCCTGCGCCGCCGGAACCCAGGCCATAGCCTCGGCGCGCGCACAGATACTGGCCGGCCTGTGCGACGTGGCCCTCGTGGTCGGTGCCGACACCACGCCCAAGGGCTTCTTCGCTCCCACCGGTGGAAATCGGTCGGCCGATCCGGACTGGCTGAGGTTCCGTCTGCTGGGCGCGACCAACCCCATCTACTTCGGGCTTTATGCGCGCCGGCGCATGGACCTTTACGGGGCCACCGAGCGGGACTTCGCCAAGGTGAAGGTGAAGAACGCGCTCCACGGGCTCAGCAACCCGAACGCTCGCTACCAGAAGAAAGTAACCGAAGAGGCGGTTCTCGAGTCGCCCATGGTTTCCGATCCGCTGCGTTTGCTCGAGATCTGCGCGACCAGCGACGGCGGAGCGGCCATGGTGCTCTCGAGCATGGAGTTCGCACGCAAGCACACGACCGATCCGGTGACCATCGCGGCGGTATCCACGATAACTCCGCAGTACCCGAACACCGTGATCGAGATGCCGAACTTCGCCACCGATTCGGCCTCGACGGTAAACGCCCCGGACACGCCCTTCCGCGATTCGATCACGGCCGCCGCCTATGACGAGGCGGGCATGGGACCGGAAGACATGAACATGGCCGAGGTCTACGACCTCTCGGCGGCATTGGAGCTCGACTGGTACGAGAACATAGGACTGTGCAAGCCGGGCGAGGCCGAGAAGCTACTCAACGACGGCGTGACCACCGTCGGCGGCAAGGTGCCGGTGAATCCGAGTGGCGGGCTCTCGTGCTTCGGCGAGGCCATTCCGGCTCAGGCCATCGCCCAGGTGTGCGAGCTCACCTGGCAGCTGCGCGGGGATGCCGAGGGCCGTCAGGTGGAGGGCGCCAAGGCCGGGGTTACAGTAAACCAGGGCCTGTTCGGGCACGGCTCTTCGGTAATCGTGAAGAAGTGAGCACGGGAGATAATTGCCGCAGGGACAAGGTGTGGCGACAGAGCGTAGAGAGAGAGAGTTGCCGAGCGGCAGGCACGCGGATAGATCATCGTTAACTAGAGAGACAACTACGGAGAGAAGCCATGGCAGAGGCATATATAATTGACGCGATTCGCAGCCCCGTGGGCAAGAGGCGTGGCGGACTGAGCGAGGCACACCCGGCGGACCTCGGCGCGCATGTTCTGAAGGCCGTCGTCGAGCGCAACGACATCGATCCGATGATCGTCGAAGACGTCGTCTTCGGCTGCGTCGATGCACTCGGCCCACAGGCCGGCAACATCGCACGCACCTGCTGGCTGACGGCCGGTCTGCCCGAGGAGATCCCCGGAACCACGGTGGACCGCCAGTGCGGCTCCTCCCAGCAGGCCGTCCACTTCGCCGCGCAGGCGGTGATGAGCGGCACCAGCGAAGTGATCGTCGCCGGCGGCGTGCAGAACATGAGCATGATCCCGATCGCCTCGGCCATGACCGTGGCCGAGCAGTTCGGCTTCACGGATCCGTTCTCAGGCTCCAAGGGCTGGATGGCGCGCTACGGCGACCAGGAGGTCTCGCAGTTTCGTTCGGCGGAGATGATTGCCGAGAAGTGGAACATCTCGCGCGAGGACATGGAGGTGTTCGCGCTCGCCAGCCACGAGAACGCCTTGCGAGCTATCGACGACGGTCGTTTCGAGCGCGAGATCGTTCCCTATGACGACGTGACCACCGACGAGGGCCCGCGCCGCGGGACCACGCTCGAGAAGATGGCCACCTTGAAGACCCTCGAGGAAGGCGGACGGCTGACGGCTGCGGTTTCGAGCCAGATCTCGGATGGCTCGGCGGCGCTTCTTATCGCTTCGGAGAAAGCAGTGAAGGAGCACGGCCTGAAGCCGCGCGCGCGCATTCATCACCTCAGCGTTCGCGGCGCCGATCCGGTGTGGATGTTGACCGCGCCGATCCCGGCTACTGCCTATGCGTTCGAGCGCACCGGCATGAAGAAGGAAGACATCGACCTGGTCGAGATCAACGAGGCCTTCGCCTCGGTGGTGCTGGCCTGGCAGAAGGAAACCGACTGGGATCTCGACAAGGTCAACGTCAACGGTGGAGCCATCGCGCTCGGCCACCCGCTGGGCGCAACGGGAGCTCGCCTGATGACGACCCTGCTGCACGAGCTCGAGCGCACCGGAGGCCGTTACGGTCTGCAGACGATGTGCGAGGGCGGCGGCACGGCCAACGTCACCATCATCGAGCGCCTATCCTAGGAATACACGAGCAAGAGGCGGTAGAGACATGAGCGGAATATGTGAAGGACGAGTAGTCATAGTAACCGGGGCCGGCCGCGGCATCGGCCGCGAGCACGCACTGGAGTTCGGGCGTCAGGGCGCGAAGGTCGTCGTCAATGATCTCGGTGTGGAGATCGACGGTCAGGGCGGCTCGGAAGGCCCGGCGGCCGAGGTCGTCGAAGAGATAAAGAAGCTCGGCAGCGACGCGGTCGCCAATGGCGATGACATAGCCGACTGGGACGGCGCGGGACGCCTGGTGAAGACCGCCATCGACAGCTTCGGCGGTCTAGACGTGGTCGTCAACAACGCCGGCTTCTTGCGCGATCGCATGTTCGCCGGCGGCTCGGTGGAAGAGTGGGACGCCGTGATCCGCGTTCATCTCAGAGGACACTTCTGCACCTCGCGGCACGCCTGCGCTTACTGGCGCGGCCAATCGAAGGCCGGCGAGGAGGTGAATGCGCGCATCATCAACACCAGTTCGGGCGCCGGACTCCAGGGCAGTGTAGCGCAGAGCACCTACTCGGCCGCCAAGGGCGGCATCGCAGCGCTCACCCTGGTGCAAGCGGCGGAGCTCGGCCGCTACGGCATAACCGCCAACGCGATCGCCCCCTCGGCGCGCACTCGCATGACCGAGGAGGCATTTGCCGAGATGATGGCCAAACCGGAGAGCGGCTTCGACGAGATGGCCGCCGAGAACATCTCGCCGTTGGTGGCATGGCTCGGCAGCGCCGAGTCGCGCGACGTTAGCGGTTGTGTGTTCGAGGTCGCCGGCGGCAAGCTCAGCATTGCCGACGGTTGGCGACAAGGACCGGAGATCGACAAGGGCGCGCGTTGGGATCCGGCCGAGATAGGCCCGGCAGTGAGCGAGCTTCTCGAGAAGAGAGTTCCGCCACAGAAGGTCTACGGGACCTGAGCCGCGATGAAGTTCGAGTTCAACGAGGAGCAGCAGGCGCTCCGTGATTCGGCCAGTAGCTTCCTCAAGGACCACTCCTCGGGCGATCACGTCCGCAAGGTCATGGAATCCGAGACCGGCTACGACGCCGACGTGTGGCGTCGCATCGGCACCGAGCTTGGCTGGCCGGCCGTTATCATTCCCGAGGAGTACGGCGGCCTCGGCCTCACCTACGTGGAGCTCGTCGCGCTGCTCGAGGAGATGGGCGGTGCGCTGCTGTGCTCGCCGTTCTTCTCGAGCGTGTGCCTGGCCGGCAACGCACTGATCGTTGGCGGCACCGAGGAGCAGAAGCTGGAACATCTTCCCGGGATCGCCGCGGGAGAGACGACAGCCACGCTTGCCTATACCGAGGAAAACGGGCGTTGGGACGCCGGCGCCGTGGAGGCAGTGGCCAAGCGCGACGGAAGCGACTTCGTGCTGAGCGGCACGAAGACCTTCGTCCCCGACGGCCACACTGCCGACCTTCTGGTGGTGGCAGCGCGCTCGGAGGGATCCGAAGGCGAGGAAGGCATCAGTCTCTTCGTGGTGCCGGCCGATAGCGACGGCATCGAGCGGCGCTGGCTGCCGACCATGGACCAGACCCGCAAGCAGGCCGAGGTAAAGCTGGGGGACGTGCGTGTTCCGGCCGCGGCGCTGATGGGTGAGGAAGGCGGCGGCTGGGTGGCGCTTTCGCGGACGCTCGATCTTGCCGCCGTGGCGCTCTCGGCCGAGCAGATCGGTGGCGCCAATAAATGCCTCGACCTCACCGTCGAGTATGCCAAAGACCGCATCCAGTTCGGCCGGCCGATCGGCTCCTTTCAATCCATAAAGCACAAGTGCGCCGACATGCTGCTCAAGGTCGAGTCGGGCCGTTCCGCTAGTTACTACGCGGGCTGGGCAGCATCGGTGGACGATGCCGAACTGCCGGCGACGGCCTCGCTGGCCAAGGCCTACTGCTCTGATGCCTACTTCAAGTGTGCCTCCGAAGCGCTGCAGATCCACGGCGGCGTGGGCTTCACCTGGGAGTACGACATTCACATGCACTTCAAGCGGGCCAAAGCCACCGAGACCTTCCTCGGCAACGCCGCCTACCATCGCGAGCGCGTCGCGGGACATATACTTTAGGACTCACGATGGAGAACAGACTGGACATGACAGGCAAGAGCGTCATCGTCACCGGTGGCGCGCGCGGCATCGGCCGAGGAATCACCATGTGCTTCCTCGAAGCGGGCGCCGACGTCTTGATCTGCGACAACAAGGATCCCGATGAGTTGCCGAGTGCCTGCGGTAAAGAGGCGGTCTACGTAAACGCCGACGTTCGCAAGATAGAAGACGTGGACAAGGTGGTGACGGCAGCCACAGATCGTTTCGGCAAGCTCGACGTCTTGGTGAACAACGCCGGCGGATCGCCGCCGATGGTGGCCGCCACGGCGCCCGCGCGACTTTCCGAGTCGGTCATAACGCTCAACCTGATCTCGCCACTGCATTTCGCCCAGCGCGCCAACGCGGTGATGCAGGAACAGGAAGACGGCGGCTCGATCATCAGCATAGCCAGCGTGAGCGCCATCCGCCCATCGCCCGGCACGGCAGCGTACGGTGCGGCCAAGGCCGGGATCTTGAGCCTCACGCAGTCTCTTGCCGTGGAGTGGGCGCCGAAGGTCCGCGTCAATGCCGTCACCTCGGGCATGATCCTCACCGAGGCCGCGCGCGCACACTACGGCGACGAGGCCAGCATCGCAGCCATAGCGGCCACAGTGCCGATGGGACGCCTCGGCGACCCGAGCGACGTCGGCGACGTCTGTCTGTTCCTGGCATCGCCACTGTCGTGCTACATAACCGGATCGAGCATAGTCATGCACGGCGGAGGCGAAAAGCCCGCCTTCCTGGAGGCGGCGAAGAAATAAGGGGGTCAAGCAATCATGGCGACTACTTTCGGCAGCCCGGCAGAACTGAAGGATAAGATTGGCGAGCAGCTCGGCAAGAGCGAATGGCTCGATATCACCCAGGAGCGAATCAACTTGTTCGCCGATGCAACCGGCGACCACCAGTGGATCCACGTCGATCCCGAGATGGCGAAGCAGGGACCCTTCGGCGCCTGCATCGCGCACGGCTATCTGACGTTATCCTTGGTAAGCATGTTCCTGCCCCAGATCATTCAGGTTGGCGGCATCCGCATGGGCATCAACTACGGCACCGACAAGGTACGCTTCCCCGCCCCCGTGCCGGTGGGCTCGAAGGTGCGCGGCAGCGCGGAGCTCGTGAAGGTCGACGACGTCAAGGACGGCGTCCAGGCAACGGTGCGTGTGACCATCGAGATCGAGGGCAAGGACAAGCCGGCCTGCGTGGTAGATACGATCAGCCGTTACTATCCGGCGTAGCTGCCTGCTGCATAGAAACTTCTAGCTACGCTAAGCGCGCTGCAGCAGCAGGAGCCCGGGGGGTCTCAGTGCCCGCAGAGACACTGCCTACCCTCCGTAAGCCCTGGCCAGGGACGGTAGCGGGTCGCATTCAGCGCCATGGATGGGAATGGGATACCTCATCCCCACAGCCGAAAGCTGGCGCAGTCCTTCGATGGCTATCTCCAGTCTGTCCGGGGGAAGACCGATGACGATCTCATCGTCCAGTACTTCGCCGAATCGCCGTTCACCGAAACATGGGATTCCTACCGAAGGTTGTCCGCTGACGTAACATTGGGCCAAAGAGTCGGCGCAGGCGCCTTCACCGATGAAGCCAAACTTGAAATACTCGAACTTCATCTTCTGCAGGCCGCACAACAGCATCATGATTTGCGCTGGATTCGCGTAGATCAAAATTACATCGGGATCGAACTTCTCCGAGGCCAGAGGAGCGAGAACGATGGCTCCTCCCTTGGGGATGCGCGGAGATTCGTTCTGCTGAATCATGGCCTCCTCGGGATTCTTGAACCAGGTGGTGGACAGCATGGCCGATTCGTCCTCTTTGGACTTATCGGTAGGTTCCGCAAGACCATGAATCCTGGTGCACCGATCATTCAAGCTGTCCTCCAGCGTGATACCGATAGTCCACCCCCTGGTTCTTACGAGGCCCGGAACCTGGCAAAAGGTGGCATATCGGTCCAGCCGCCGCACTTTACGGATGGATTCCAGATCGCTGGCGTTCTCGAGCCGTTTGTAGGCAATCGGAAACGTTCTCAGTCTCAGTAGCCCTTCCAGATCTTGTGTAAGTTCTTTCCAATGTGCCACGTGCCATTCTCCTTCCTGCAATAACTGAGATCATCAGCACCCCGTCGGCGCTACGACCAGATCTGATTGTCTATACGGACGCTTCTGGCTACATTAAACGCGCTGCAGCGGCGTTGTCCAGTCGAGAGTTCCTACGCTTCCCGCGGTGCATTCACAGACATGACTACTCCTACATCGCCACTCCGTGAATACACGGTCTCAATGCCGGATGGCCGCGGCCTTGGTGTCGCCGAGTTCGGTGTCCCTGATGGGAGGCCGGTCCTGTGGTTCCACGGGACGCCCGGCGCACGTCGCCAGGTTCCACCGAACGCCCGGAAGCTGGCCGCGACGGCCGGCGTGCGCATACTCGGTATCGAACGCCCCGGCGTCGGCCAGTCCACCCGACATCTATACAAATCCCTGCGCGACTGGGCAGACGACATAGCCGAGCTCACCGACTCGCTCGATCTCGATCAATTCGGAATCGTCGGCCTCTCAGGAGGAGGCCCCTACACGCTGGCCTGCGCCCACGAGATGCCCGATCGCGTCCTAGCGGGTGCAGTGTTCGGCGGCGTCGCACCCACTCACGGACGAGACGCGGCGGCCGGGGGTCTCGTCGGCCTTGCCGTTCCCCTCGAGCCTCTGCTCTCGATTATCCACTGGCCGGTCGGGACCGCGATCTCCAGCTTGATCCGCGCGTTGCATCCGGTTGCCGACTCGGTCTTCGACCTGTTCCTGCGCCTCGGGCCGGAGCGCGACGCCGAGGTGCTCGGAAGGCCCGACATGCGCGCAATGTTCATGGACGATCTCCTCCTGGGTAGCAAGGCAGGGCTCCATTCCATCATTTACGACTTACTCCTCTTCACACGTCCGTGGGGGTTTTCCATTCGTGACATCCGTGTCCCGATCCACATATGGCAAGGTGATGCCGACGCGTTCGTCCCGTTCTCCCATGGTGCTCACCAGGCTGCGCTCATTCCGGATGCAGGCCTGACGCTGTGCCCAAACGAAGGACATCTCGCCGGGCTCGACGCCATGACAGAAGCCATCGAGTTCATTCTCGCCCACTGGCCCGAAGCGGAAATTGAATCGGCGGCGGGTGATGCGGCGACCACGACGGACTCGCCG
>PIVZ01000122.1 GCA_003354045.1 bacterium | reverse complement strand
CTCGTAATCAATAACAGCGCTGCCGAGCATGGCCGTAAGGTAGGCGTTCTTCTCCTCGCAGCTCGCGCGAAGCCGTTCGCGAAAATCGGCGGCACCACACAGATCGGCCATGCGCAGCCCCGTGCGCGCCGACTTGTCCTCGTAGGCCGGCCCGATGCCGCGCCCGGTGGTGCCTATCTTGCCCTTGCCGCGCGCCCGCTCGCGGGCCTGGTCGATGGCCTTGTGGTAGGGAAGGATGACGTGGGCCTCCTGGCTCACCAGCAGCCGGCCCGGCTCGGTGAGCAACCCGCGCGCCTGCAAAGCGTCGAGCTCCTCGACCAGGGTGGTCGGATCGACCACCACTCCCCCGCCAACGACACAGACCGTATCCTCGTGTAGGGCTCCGGAGGGGATGAGGTGCAGGATCGTTTGCTCACCATTGACGACCAGCGTGTGGCCGGCATTGGCTCCGCCTTGAAAGCGCACGACGACATCGGCGCGCGCCGAGAGAAGATCGACTATCTTGCCTTTGCCCTCATCGCCCCATTGAAGGCCGATGACCGCGACGCTGTTGGGATCCTTCGCCATCGCCCAAGCGCCTACAAGGTAACCATCTGCGCGCCGGTGATGTCTTGCAGGCCGCGCAGCTTCTCGAGCTGAGATGCATCGAGGGCGGAGTCGACATGTACGAATGACACCGCTTCGCCGTCGATGCGGCCGAGCACCAGGCCGGCGATGTTGACGCCGAGCTCGCCGAGGAAGGTGCCCACGCGCCCCACGACACCCGGCACGTCGCGGTTGTGCAGAATGAGGATGATCCCATCCGGCACGACTTCGAGATGGAAGTCGTTGAAGCGCACCAGGCGGGCGATGTCGCCCCCGAAGACCGCCCCTTCGAGGACACTGGCGCCCGACTGATCGGTAAAGGTCATGCGAATCGAGTTCGTGAAGGCCTTGGCCTCGGCCTTGACCTCCACCAGCTCAACGCCGCGGTCCTTGGCCAGGAACGGCGCATTCACAGTGTTGACCGGCATCTCCAGACAGCCGCCCAGCAACCCCTTGAGGGCCGCTGCGTTCACGGGAGCGCAGTCGAGCTCGGCGACCTCCCCGAGGTACTCGATTTTCACCTCGCCGGGCACGCAGCAGGCCAGCTGCGCGTGCAGGCTGCCGAGCTTCTCGGCCAACCCCATGTAGGGTTCGAGACGGTCGGCCATCTCGGGCGACACCGATGGCATGTTGACGGCATTGCGCACCGCCCCGGTGACGAGGAAGTCGCGCACCTGTTCGGCCACCGCGATGGCGACATTCAACTGCGCCTCTCCGGTGCTCGCTCCCAGGTGCGGCGTGGCCACCACACGCGGGTGGGCTACCAACGGGCTGTCGGCGGGCGGCGGCTCCTCGGTGTAGACGTCAACCGCCGCGGCGGCCACCTTGCCGGAGTCCAGAGCATCGATGAGCGCCGCCTCGTCCACGATGCCGCCGCGTGCACAATTGACCACCCGCACGCCCGGCTTCATGGCCTCGAAGGCCTCCTTGCCGACCAATCCCATGGTCTCGGGCGTCTTCGGCGTGTGAACGCTGATGAAATCCGCGCGCGCGTAGAGATCCTCCAGCGAGGTGAGCTCGATACCGAGGCGCAACGCCGCCTCCTCGGTGATGAAGGGATCGTAGGCGATCACTTTCATCTTGAGCCCCTGCGCCCGGTCGGCCACGATCGAGCCGATGTTGCCGATACCGACTATGCCGAGCACCTTCTCGTAGACCTCGGCGCCGACGAAATCGCTCCGCTTCCACTGCCCGGCGCGCAAAGAGGCGTTCGACTGAGCTATGTGGCGGGCCGAGGCCAGCAACAGCGTGATTGTGTGCTCGGCGGTGGTGACAGTGTTGCCACCCGGCGTGTTCATGACAATCACTCCGCGTTTACTGGCCGCCTCCACATCGACGTTGTCCAC
Organism: bacterium; assembly: GCA_003354045.1. Taxonomy (GTDB): domain Bacteria; phylum Desulfobacterota; class Binatia; order UBA1149; family CAITLU01; genus PIVZ01. The sequence goes on along the minus strand of PIVZ01000122.1, from coordinate 8,097 downwards.
GCCGATGCCGGCACGACCGACCACCTTGAGCGAGTCGGCAGCCTCGAGCACCTCGGCGGTGACCTTGGTGCCACTACGGATCACCAACCCTTCGAAAGAGCCGACGATCGACTTGAGCTCGGCCGGGTCCAAACCCGGCTTGTTCTCTACTTCGATACCCTCAGCCGCCTCGAGAATTTCCAACCCCTCGGGCGCCAACTTATCGGAAATGAGTACTTTCGCAGCCACTGTTAAGCCTTCCTGTACATGTCGAGCAGCACGGCCTGTGCCGCGGCGGGGCCGCGCCCCAGCTCGACGTCTGAGCCGAGCGCCGCAAGCGCCATCTCGACGGCACTGAGGCCCGTGATGACGTCGAAGCTATCGGCATAGCCAATGTGAGCGAGACGAACGATCTTTCCTGCCAGCTTCCCCTGGCCACCTGCGACCGTGACTCCCATCACTTCTCGCAGGTGCGTGGTGAGCTCGCCACCATCGATTCCACGCGGAACCCAGGCGCCGGTGGCTGCCGGGCTCGGGGAGCGCGGTGCCAGCAGCGACAGTCCCATGGCCTCCACGCCCTTGCGGGTGGCCTCGGCGAGGATACGGTGGCGGCGGTAGCTTTCCTGCCAGCCGCCGGCTTCACGAATCATCTCGTATACGACCGCCAGCCCCGTTATAAGGGCCACGGCCGGGGTATAGGCACTCGTGTGCTTCTCCACGCTGTCGCGCTCTTTCGCCAGGTCGAAGTAATGGCGAGGGAGCGTCGAGCTCGCGTTGAAGGTCCAGGCCTTCTCGCTGAGCGCCACGAGGGCCAGACCGGGGGGAAGCATCAGCGCCTTCTGCGAGGCGGTCACCAGCACGTCGATGCCCACCTCGTCCATGCGGCTGTCGATCACACCGACCGACGATATGCCATCGACGATGAGTAGACAGTCGCGCTCGCGGGTGAGTTCTGCGAGCTTCTCGACCGGATGTAGAACGGTCGTCGAGGTCTCGCTGTGCTGTACGAGCACCCCGCGCGTGTCGGGGTGACGATCGAGCTCTTCGGCCACGCGGCCGGGGTCCACAGCCTCGCCCCACTCCACCTCGATGATAACGACCTCCAGCCGGTAGGCACGCGCGATATCCGCCCAGCGCTGGCCGAACTTGCCGCCGCTGACGACTATCACTCGGTCGCCGGCACTGAGCGTATTGGTGACGGCCGCCTCCATCGCACCCGTGCCGGTGCAGGCCAGCAACATCACCGGTTCGGCGGTGCCGAACAGCACCCGCGATTCTTCGGCAGCCGAACGAAACAGCTCGCTGAAGGCCGGGGTGCGGTGATGGACCACCGGGCGCGCCATCGCGAGCAGAGCCTCGGGCGGAACCGGCGTCGGGCCAGGCGCGAGCAAGTATCGCTTGAGCATCAGGCTGGAACCTGGGGGCGTATTCCCCTTGGGACTGATTGGACGTGGACTCAGCCTCGGGATAATCCCGGCTCCGGTGATTATTCCTGCCCCACTCGGATGTCAAGAAACCGCCTGCGTTACCGGCCTGTTTGACACTGGCTGACAGGGCGTCAACCCTACCTGCTACTTCATCACTCCCAGGCATCCGATCTTTCCCGCTCGCGGAGAGCACGCACGAACAAGGACCAGGAAGCAGAGCAATGAGCCATCGCATCCTAAAGCGCCGTGGCGGCCTCGTGGCCGCCGTCGCACTGTTACTCTCAACAACCACGCCGGCCATGGCCACAAACAACGGCCTCACGCCGGCCGCCACCGAGGCCCTCGTCCAGAGCTTTCTCGCGGCCGTGGACAGGCCCGTGGCCGAGCCTCGCGCCATCCCCCTGCCGGAGGCAGTCTCGCTGGCGGTCGAGAACAACCCCGGGATCCGCGCCAGGGCCTATCTGCCCGAGCACACGAGCCACGGCGTTCTCGAGGCCGCTGCCGCTTACGAACCAATGGTAAACGCCCGATTGGGCTACTTCGACGGCCAGTTCCCCGTGGACAGCGTATTGGACGAGCCCTCGGCCGACGGCGACCAGGGCGGCGGCGAGGCGGCGCCGGCAAACCTCGACATAGAGGAGCTCGCGAGCGAGGTGACGCTATCGAAGCTGCTCGGCACGGGTGCCACCCTCGACCTCACCTTTGCCACCAAGCGCACCTCGCGCAGCACGGTCATCGACAGCTTCGATCCCAAGTACGAGCCCGAGCTCTCGCTCGGACTCGAGCAGCCGCTGCTGCGAAACATCGGCGGCCTCGACGAGCAGACGACCTTGCTCATCGCCAAGGAGGACTCCCGCCAGGCACAGGCGGACTTCGAGGCCGAGCTGGCCGACTTCGTCGGCGGGGTGGTCACGGCGTACTGGGATTCGGTGCTGGCCGGCGCCGAGCTGGACGTCGGAGAGCGCTCGCTCGAGCTGGCCCGCGAGCTCGTGCGCGAGGCCGAGGCCGGCGTGCGTGTCGGCGTACTGCCGCCGGTGGCCGTCAAGGAGGCGGCCGCGGAGGCGGCCACGCGCGAGGAGGAGGTCCTGCGCGCGGAAAACGAGGTCTATCTGACCGCCACTACTCTCTCGCATCTGGTCATGCTCGGTGGCGCGGAGGGAGCCACTCCGATGCCGGTGCACGCCGTACAGCGGCACCTGGCCGAAGACATCGGGCTCGAACGCGCGGCGAGTCTGCGCACGGCACTCGCGCGGCGCGCGGAGATCGCCAGCGCGGCCATCGAGCTCGAGAAGAGCCGTCTGGACGAGCGCCGGGCCCACAACCAACGGCTGCCGGAGCTCAACCTGGTGGCCAACTACGGACTGGTGGGCCTCGGCGGCGACCGCGTCGGCGATCTCGAGCCGGGCCAGACCGATCCACTGGCCGGCTCCCACGCTGACGCCGTGGACGAGCTGTTCACGGGAGACTTCTTCCGCTACGCGGTGGGCGTGGAGGTCGAGGTGCCGCTGTCGAATGCCGGAGCACGCGCGCGTCACGCGCAGACCGAGGTGGACGTCAAACGTAGCACGCGCGAGCTTCACGAAGCTGTTTCGCAGGTCGCGCTCGAGATCGAACGGGCGATCGCGGACGTCGAGTCGGGCTACAAACGGGTCTCGGCATCGCAGCTCGCGCGCGAGCTGGCCGAGGAGAACCTTCACAACCAGAAGCGCCGCTTCGAGCTGGGCGCGGTCACCACCAAGGATGTGCTCGATTTCCAGCAGAAGCTGGCCGCAGCCATGGCCTCGGAGGCTCTGGCCGTAACCGACCACGCCAAGGCCGTGTCCAGTCTGAGGTTGGCCGAAGGAACTCTGCTCGAAAGCTACGACATCGAGATCCAGGGCCCCGACAAGCGCAGCCTGCCCTGGTGGTCGCGGTTTTAGCGACCGCGACGGACGCCTAGCGGCCCGGCGTTTGAATCAGGTTCATGAACTCCTGGCGCGTGTCCCGTTTCTGGAAGACGCCCAGCAAATCGCTGGTCACGACCGTCGAGTTGGGTCGTTCCACGCCGCGCATGCGCATGCACAGGTGCTCGGCCTGTACGACGACGCCAACGCCGTAGGCCTCGAGAACTTCGAAGAGAGTCGAGGCGATCTGCGCGGTCATGCGTTCCTGAACCTGCAACCGGCGGGCGTAGATCTCGACCATGCGCGCGATCTTGCTTATGCCGACGATCTTGCCGTCGGGGATATAGGCGACGTTGGCGCGTCCGTGAAACGGCAGCATGTGGTGCTCGCACAGCGAGAAGAAGTCGATGTCGCGCACGATGATCATCTCCGAGTAGTCCTCGGTGAACATCGCATCGCCTATGATTACTCGCGGATCCTCGGCGTAGCCTTTGGTCAGGTAGCGCATCGCGCGCTCGACCCGTTCCGGAGTCTTCAGGAGGCCTTCCCTGTCGGGGTCCTCGCCCAGAGCGATCAGCATCTTTCGAACGCTCTCTTGAATCACGCTGGACTCAACTCTCGGCGCTTTCGATGTCGCCCGACTTCACGCGTTGGTACTTGCGATAGTCATAGCCCGTGGCCATGGCCATCAACAGGCCGTCCATACCGCCGTCCTTCTCCCTGCGCAGAACGCGCAGTCGATCCAGATAGCGGCGGAAGTCCTCGTTTATCCGGTCCGTCTCGTTTGCCTCTCCCTCGAAGAACTCGTGCAGGCGAATGATCACGAAACGTAGCGCTGCAAAGCGCAGCTCGTTCGGGAACGAATCCCACTCGGCCAACGAAAGGGTGCGCAATGACTCGTAGCCGGCCATCAGCGCTTCGAAGCGGTCCAGAGAATAGCTGCCATCGTCGAAGCACAGCGCGTTGACGGCGGTGGCCAGGTCGAAGACGTATTTCCCGCGGCAGGCGGCATCGAGGTCGCCGAGACACACCACCGCCTCGCCCTTGAAGGAAATACTCTGAGTGTGAATCGCACCGTGGATGACACCCTTGGGAAGCTTGGTCTCCAGGTAGTTGCCGAGGTATTCGGTCTCTTCGTCAAGGGTGCGGACGACCTTCTTGAAGTAGGGCGGCATGCGGCGGCGCGCCGCGGCATACGTCTCGAAAATGCGATCAAAACCGAAACGGTTGTCGATGGCCTTCTTGTAGCCACGCCCGAGCATGTGCAACTCGCCAAGCAAGTGCCCCATGTGGTTCACCTGCCGCAGCGTGAGATCGTCCTCGGCCACCGGCTTTCCGGCCGGAACCTTGTAGAGCACCAGATAGTTACCGTCGCGCTCTATGAACGGCCTGCCGCGCCGATCGGTGCACGGCCGAGGGCTCGGGTAGTTGTGCTTATCGAGAAAGGTGAGAAGGTCGAGCTCGCGGCGCAGGTCGAACTCGTCCTCGAGAGAGCGCACGTGCAAGTCGTAGCGGGTCTTGGAGACCTCTAGCAGATAGCGTCTGCCCCCCCACTGCGGGACCGCGCCCGAGGCGGAGCCGATCTTGCCGAAGCCGTACTCGGCCGCCACTTCATTCAACGCTTGCTTATCGAGAGACAACGACTGTAATGGCATAGGAATAGGGTCGCGGAAGCACCTGCGACAAAGGCAAACCGGGCGCGTTCATACCCTAGTACGAGGGAAAGTCAACTTTTCCCCCTTGACAGCAGCGTTTTCAGGCCCCTCCGGACACCGACCAAACCGCTATCGTAGGCCAGAAGGCAGACCCAAGACTCTTGGGAGGCTGACCCAAGACTCCTACCCGAGCGAGGCCGTATACTCGGAAATCTCGGCCTCGATGCGCTTGGCATCCCAGCCGAGCTTGCGGCCGACCAATTCGGCGACCGCACCGACCACGTCGCCGGCACGTGCGGCGCTTCTGAGTCCCACCTGAACCCTGCGTGAAAGCACATCTTCGAGAGTGAGAGCCATCTCGCTATCGACGGCGTGCACGATCTCCGCCCACAGGTCGGGAAGATCGCCCACCAGTGGAGCGGCAAGCCGCTCGTCGCTGGCAGCTAGACGGGTAAGCTCGTCGCCAAGGGCACCGTAACGGCCGCGCAGGTGCTCCTCGCCATTGGCGGCCGGCTGGTCCGCCACCTCGCCGGGAGCGATCCCGACAGCGCCGGGCAGCGGAACCTCGGCCGTGCGACAGCGACCCACGCGACGGCCGATCCGCTTGGCCACTATGTCCATGATGCGCTCGGCCACGTGGCGGTGGGTGGTGAGCTTGCCGCCGCCCAGAGAGATCAGCCCGGCCGGGCTCTCGAAAATCTCGTCTTCCCTGCTGACGTCCGACTCGTGCTTTTCCTGGTCCGGGGCGACCAGCGGGCGCAATCCGGCGTAGGTCGAGATGATGTCGCGCTTTCGCGCCTGCGCGCGGGGAAAGGCTCTGTTGACGGCCGCCAGGATGTACTCGACGTCGGCGGCGTCGGCGGCAACGTCGGCCGGATCGCCATCGTAGTAGGTGTCGGTGGTGCCGACCAGTGTCTGGTTCTGCCATGGGATCGCGAACATCACGCGGTCGTCGATGCCGCGGATCACGACCGCGTCGCGGTTGCCTATCTTGGAGCGATCGAACAGTGCGTGAGCGCCTTTGGTAAGCCGCAGCCGCGGTGGCGCTCCGGGATCGTCGAGGCGGCGCACCCGGTCCAGCCACGGACCGGCCACGTTGATGAAACAGCGGGCGCGCAGAGTCTTCGTCCTCCCGCCCAGGCAGTCGCGAACCCGAGCCGAGCACAATCGCCCGGTGCTGTCCTTGTCAAAGGCAACCACCTCTGCGTGATTGAGCACCGCCGCGCCGGCCTTGTGCGCCGCCAGCGCGGTTTCCAGGGTCAGCCGTGCGTCATCGGTCCAGCAATCATGGTAGATCGCCCCACCACACAGCCCCTGCTCCAGAAGCGTCGGCTCGCGCTCGAGGATCTCCTCGGCAGTGAGGATGGTATGGCTGCGCACGTTGCGCAGTCCGGCCAGCAGGTCATACATGATGAGCGCAGCGCGAAGCTGCCACACGGGCAGAGCGTCGTCTTCGTAGATGGGAAAGACGAAAGGTTGAGCGCGCACGAGATGCGGCGCCAGGCGGGTGCGCAACAGGTCGCGCTCCCGGCACGATTCGAGCACCAGCCCGACGTTGCCCTGCTCGAGGTAGCGCACACCGCCGTGAATGAGCTTGGAGGAACGGCTGCTGGTACCGGCTGCGAAATCCTCGCGCTCCACCAGCACCACCGACATGCCACGTAGCGCGGCGTCGCGGGCGCAGGCCACACCGTTGATGCCCCCACCTATCAAGGCGACATCGAAGACCTCACGTCCCACGGCCTTCCAGGTCGCCTCCCGCACCGCCAGCGGATCGTCCGTTGCTGCGCTCATCCGTCTACCTCACGTTCAAGATCTTGTGCAGTTGCGGAAGGACGTGGGTATCCGGCAGCTCTCGGGCGGCCACCGCCGCCAGTTCTTGGAGCCTGTCGGCATCGATGGTCCAGAGCGCGGAGTCCGGCTGCGTGAGCGGCTGGACGTAGAGCTTCGCGCCCGGCGTGGCGTTCGCGATCAGACGCGCCGCACGCGCCACATCGCCTGCCTCCGTGGCCGCGTCTACCGGCATCTTCACATAGACGTCGCAGCCGCGGCAGGCCTCGAGGAAGGCCCGGTGCTCCTCCCACAGCTCGCCCTCGCCGCTGTTCGACGGCAGCTTGACGTCGGCCGAAACGACCTCTACGCGGGCGAGAATGCGGTCTAGCCCGCCGGTAAGTACGGCGTTGGTCTCCAACAAGCAGCCGAGCGCCGGCGGCGCCTCCGTGAGCCAATCGGCCAGAAACGCCGCCTGTACCAGCGGCTCTCCCCCGGTCAGGGCGATTCGCACGATGGAGGGGTCCTTGCGCTCGAATTCCTCGACAATGGCCGTCAGGCGCTCGCCCGACACCGGGTTCGCGAGCAGCTCCGAGCGGCCATCAGGGTAGTCGATCTTGCAGTAGGCTACGCGGATCAGCGAGTCGGGCGTGTCGCAGTAGCTGCAACGCATGTTGCAGCCCGCGAAGCGCAAGAACAGGTGTTTCTCGCCCGCGTGCTCTCCCTCTCCTTGGTAGGAGACGAAGATCTCGCTCAGATACACACCCTGCACCTCGCTGCCATGCGCCATCTGTGACGCATAGCATAAACCCCATCAAAACTCCCCCGCAGCGGCCACGGCGACGAGCAGGTCGCCGACGTTGGTGCCGGTGGGGCCGGTGACTACCAGGTCGCCGATGGCCGCCAGCGCGCGGCCGCTGTCGAAGGCGGCAAGCGCCGCCTCGAGCTCGTAACCGGACCGTGAGGCACGCTCGGCCGTTTCGCCGTCGATCACCGCACCGGCCGCATCGCTGTTGCCGTCGCGACCGTCCGTGCCCGCCGCCACACAGGCCAGAGACCCACGGCCGCTGAGGCGCCCGGCAAGGATGGCGGCCAGGTGCTGGCAGCGCCCGCCCTCACCCGAGGTCGACCCCAGACGAACTGTCGGCTCTCCCCCGATGACGATGGCAAACCGGCGGTCGCTGTTGGCGGCCTTGCGGGCAATGTCCTCTATGGCGGTAGCCAGCTTCTCGGCAAGCTCGGCGCAATCGCCGTCGAGACTGGAAACGCCTGCATCCTCGACCACGTAGCCGAGCTCCTCGATGCGGGTTGCGGCGGCGGGCGCCGCGTGGCGGTTGCAGGCAACTAAGTGGTAGCTGGCGGACGCGCCACGGAGCGGCTCCG
>PIVZ01001509.1 GCA_003354045.1 bacterium | reverse complement strand
CTACCCTCCCGCAGCTGGTCGTAACGCAAGCGGAGCTCGCCGAGATCCTCGGGACGATCCTCACCCCGGAGGAGCCGGATCAGCTCCCAGACCTCTCGGGAGGCCAGACCAGGTTCGCCGGTGGTGGCGTTGACGCCGTGGAAATAGAGCCGCTCGCCCTTCATGACCGGGGAGACTATCACTCTTTACGCCGCCGCCTCTTACGCTAGGATGGCGGCATGAGAGTCGTCATCGAAGAATCCCCTGAGGCCGTCTACAAGACGGCGGCGGCCTGGATCGCCGAGCTGATTCGCTCCAAGCCGGACTGCGTCCTGGGCCTCGCCACGGGCCGTACGATGGTGCCGTTTTACGCCGAGCTCGTCCGTTTGTACGAGAAAGGGCTCAGCCTGCGCGACGTCACGACGTTCAATCTCGACGAGTACGTCGGCGTCGCGCCGGAAGACCCGCGAAGCTTCAGCTATTTCATGCACCAGCACCTCGTCAATCCGACAACGATGACGACTTGCTCGAAGAATTGGAAACCAGCCTGTTAATGGCCGATGTTGGTGTTGACGCTACCAGTGATATAATTAAAACCCTGACTGACAAGGT
>PIVZ01001508.1 GCA_003354045.1 bacterium | reverse complement strand
GCGCGGGCGGCATCCCCTCTGAGCCATCCGTGTCTGATGACGCGCGTTATGGTAACCGGGCCCGCTCGTGACACCTGACGTCCCGCGCTCGCCCCTTACCTAACCCGCCGCGCAATCGCCGAATCCCTGGAGGACGTGTCTCGGAGACGGAGGAAGTCCTTGCCGGCTCCGCAGGCCCGAGTGAGTTGGGGCGATCCGCGATCACCGGGCACCTCGGACGGCGCGGGCGTAGTAGGGGTTGTACTTGGTGGTGGGCAAGACATCGGTGTCCAATTCGTCGCCGAGCCACACCGCGTGCGCGAACTCGCTGGCGATGGAAACGGTGCTGCTCGAGAAGTATGCGCTCGGTACGGCCGGCCCGAAAACACCTTCATCGATGCATGGCACGCTACCGCAGGGATACCGCTCCGGGAGGATCGTCAGTAGCTCGGAGATTGTTGGCAGGCGCCAGTCGCAGTGGCCGGCAAAGCCGCCGAACTCGACCAGGTCGAGGAATCCAGCCTTGCATTCACCAACGCCCGTGTCGCCGCCGTTGAGCGTGTCGAGGAACACGGTGAACATAGGGCCGTCAGGCAGTCCGACCAGACCCCC
>PIVZ01001507.1 GCA_003354045.1 bacterium | reverse complement strand
GTCCGCTCGCCCACCACCAACATCGGCATCCGCACGCCCGGCACCGAAGAACGCGCCGAAGACATCGGGCAGATCGTCATCAAAGCCGACAGCAATGGCCAAGTCGTCCGCCTTGCCGACCTCGCCGACGTCTCCCAGGGCTTTGTCGATATCGACCTCCGGGCCCGGCTCAACGGCAAGCCCGCGGTCTCGCTCACCGTCTACAAGGTCGGCGAGCAGGATGCGGTAAAGATGGCAGAGCTCGTCAAGGCCTACGCCGCCGGGCTCAAGTACAAGCCCGCCCCGACCAAACTGACCGACGAGATCATCCTCGGGATCAACGAGATCCTGCCCTTCGCGCACATCCCACCCCGCCAGACCGACACTCGCCGAGCCTGGAAGCTCGGCACCGCCCGAGCCGACACCGAAGAACTCCCAGGCCAAGTCGCTATCACCACCGACCTCGCCCGCTTCATCGTCGGCCGACTCCAACTCCTCACCCGAAACGCAATCTGGGGTGCGGGGCTGGTCTTCCTTGTCCTCTTCTTCTTCCTCAACTGGCGCGTCAGCTTCTGGGTGCTCGTCGGCATGCTCATCGCGCTCATGGGCACG
>PIVZ01001506.1 GCA_003354045.1 bacterium | reverse complement strand
CCCCCCCCCCCCGTATTGCTGATTGGATCCGCCAACTCGTCGTGGCCCCCCTGCCACCTGTGGAAGATTCAGGGGCGCATGGGACTCGCCGGCGCCGGATCGCCGACCGCCTGGCCATAGGGTCACTTATAAAAGGAATGGATCTAATTCAGAAGAAATACATACTTGGTCAATATGTGTTCCGAGAGTAATCTGAGATCATGAAACTCTCGAGTCGTGCTCGTTACGCCCTCCGGATGATGCTGGACATCGGCCACTACAGCAACGAGGACCGCCTGGTCAGCCTCGCCGTGGTGGCCGAGCGGACCGGTCTGTCGCGCGGCTATCTGGAACAGGTGGCCTCCACGCTCCGCTCCGCCCGCCTCATCCGCTCCGTCGCCGGACGCAATGGCGGCTACCGCCTCGCCCGGCCCGCCAGCGAGATCACGGTGGGCGACATCGTCGAGTCGACGATCGGACCGATCTGCCTGGTCGATTGTCTGGAAGAGCCGGATTCCTGCCTGCGGACCGAGTACTGCGAGTGCCGCGTGGTCTACTCGCTCATCAACTATCGCATCCGCGAGGTGCTCCACGGCTACACGCTCGCCGATC
>PIVZ01001505.1 GCA_003354045.1 bacterium | reverse complement strand
TGGACCCGGTCGCAAAGAATTCGAACCGCCGGCCGGATCCCCCTCGACGTGGCCGTGGTCGAAGCCGCGCCGGCGCCGCTCTACCAGGAGATTGCGCAAAAAGCCCAGCAATTGCGGCATCTTGGTCTATCTGACCTCGAGATCGCGCGGCGGCTGAAAGTCACCGACAAGACGGTGGCCAAGGCGATCCGATGGGGACAAGGCGGTGTTGACGGCTAGCTCCTCGCTGCCCTCCCTGTCGTCCTACCTTCCTGCCGCGAGGCCAGGACCAGGAAGGTTTGTGGGAAGGTTGGACTCTACTTCTCGAAGATGGCGCCGACCTGCGCTCGGTAATCGGAGGCGCGCTCCCGAAGCTTAAGGGCCAGCTCGTGCAGGCACTCTCGCTCCCTCTCTTTGAACCCCGCGGCCTTCTCGGGCGGGACTGCCTTGATGAACTCCGCGACCAGCTTCTCCAGTGCGCCGGCGAAGTCGCGACCACAGTCGAGGACGAACGCCCGAAAGGCGACATCGCAGAAGAGCCCGAGAAGCTGCTCCGGGTCGGCGTGTCGGCGTGCCACTTCTGCATAGCTTCGACTCTCCCGCGCAATTGCG
>PIVZ01000703.1 GCA_003354045.1 bacterium | reverse complement strand
AGGATCCATATGGACATGACGATGCCGATCAGCGACAGAACCCAGCCGGCCGAGTACAGGAGACCGCCGATGCCGACGATTACCAGCGCGACGTTGATGGTGTTGCCGAAATCGCTGAACAGGAGCGGGCGCAGCAGCGTATTGACGGCGACCAGGAGAGCGATCGCCGCGCCGATCCAGTGCGCGGTCCACTCGGGCAGGGAGCGTACGGACACCATCAGCCACAGACCGGCCAGCAGAGCCGCGGTGCCGGCTGCCACGGCGGCCATCGTCTCGGATTCCTCCGTGTGCGGCCAACTCAGATGGAACGCGGCGTACAAGGCAAGCAGGATGGCCAGCGCCAGGGAGATCTGGCGCAAGGTGACGTAGAATGCGGCGTCTATACGCCTGCGTAACTCGCCGGCAGCGTCGATGCCGCCATTCGATGGAGCAGCTTCCGTGGCCACCGTTTCTACTTAGCCCTTGGCAACGGCCGTGCGCAACAGGGTGTCATGAATCATCCGTTGCCGTCTGTTCGAAGAGGGCTGCGCCGGCTTTCCTTTGACCGCACAGAGTGATCGGGGCGCGGCCGTCGTAGGCTAGGAGCCCGCCTTGAGCCCGTAGCGTTCTATCTTGCGGTAGATGGTCGCTCGCCCGATGCGCAGGCGTATTGCCGCTTCCTGGACGTTCCAGTTCGTGGCCTGCAGAGCCCACAGGATGGTCCGGCGCTCCACCTCCTCGAAAGGCACGATTTCATCTAGCGAGGGTGGCCCACCGTCCGCTGCCGAGCCACCTCGTGCCGAGTCCGTCCCTGAGGCGGCCCCCGCCGCAGACGGGGCAGATCCCCCTGCTTGCCCGCTGCCCGGCCCGGCCAAGTCTTCCCCCTCCGACTCGGCCAGTGCGGCGACGACCTCATCGGAGAGGCTTTCGAGCGAAAGGCTGGGGCCGTCTTCGAGGATCGTCGCCCTCTCGATCACGTTTTCCAGCTCGCGCACGTTGCCGGGCCAAGGGTAGAGCTCCATCGCCCGCTTCGCGCTGGGCGTGAGGCTTGTTATCGGCTTGTTGTGTTCGGCCGCAAAGCGCGTGATGAAGAGCTCGGCCAGCGTAGCGACGTCGTCGCCACGTTCGTGCAGTGGCGGCAGCACGACGGGGAAGACCGCCAGCCGGTAGTAGAGGTCTTCACGGAAATTGGATGCTGCCGCCTCCGCCTTGAGGTCGCGGTTGGTGGCGGCAATCACGCGCAGGTCTACCTTGCGCTCGCGTGTCCCTCCCACGCGTTGAATCGAGTGGTCCTGCAGTACCCTCAACAGTCGCACTTGCAGGTCCGTGCGCAGTTCGCCTATCTCGTCAAGAAAGATGGTTCCGCCGTCAGCCAGCTCGAAAGAGCCTGCCTTGGCTCCGACGGCTCCGGTGAACGCTCCTTTCTCGTGTCCGAAAAGCGCGCTTTCGATGAGACCTTCGGGGATGGCTCCGCAGTTGATGGCTATGAAGGGGCCGCTACGTCTCGCGCTCTCGGCGTGGATCGCCCGCGCGGCGACTTCTTTGCCAGTACCACTGTCTCCTTGCAGAAGAATGGCGACGTCACTTTCGGCCGCGCGGCGCAACAACTCGATGGTGTCACGTATGGCTTTCGAGTCGCCGACGATCGCCGCGAAGCCCTCACCTTTACGTAGCTCCGCGGTCAGAGTCTCGACGCGGGTTTGCAGGAGTCCTTGTTCGCACGCGTTGCGAACCGACGTCGTCAACCGCGTTCGGTCGAAAGGCTTCTGTACGTAATCGAGCGCGCCGAGCCGCATACAATCGACCGCCTGGTCGAGTCCGCTCTGCGCGGTGAGTACCACCACCGGGATTGAAGGATGCTCTTTCTGAAAGCGGGCAAGCAGTTCCGTCCCGCTGAAGTCCGGGAGCATCAGGTCCAGGACGATTGCATCGGGCGTGTCCGTTTCCAGATAAGCCAGCGCGTCGCCGCCGGTGCCGGCCGAGGCTGTCTCCAGACCCGTAGCGTTGAGGTGGTGCTCGACGAGTCGGATGACGTTAGGATCGTCGTCGATTAGCAGGATCTTGCGGCTCACCGGCGTAACTTTCGAATGCATTGGCTTAGTTTGCAACCGAAAAGTGCAGCGATCTGTAGGTTTTCGTCGTTAGCCGGGCTTTGCCCTGGGCCAGATGGCTCTCTGCGCATCTCTCCTTCGGACTTTGCACCTAGCAAGCGGGGCTGCTAGGCGGGCGACGTGGCGGAGCTTCCCAAGCGCGTGGTGACGAGCTCGATGCTCGGCATGTCGATGCCGGACATCGACCGGTGGTCGGAGCGCCTCTGCGTGGTACTCGGCCAAAATCCCGGCATGTTCGCCGGGCCCGGCACCAATACCTTCATCGTTGGCACCGGGCGCGAGCGCATTCTGCTCGATACCGGCCAGGGCATCCCGGCCTATACCGACCTTCTCGAGCGCGCCCTCGCCGAG
>PIVZ01000121.1 GCA_003354045.1 bacterium | reverse complement strand
ACCTAGATCATCTCGCCCTCCGCTGCAACGCCGGGCATCCCATGGCCGGCTGTTGACTTCTGCCCGTGCCCGCGAAAAACTCCCGGACTCACGAGGATTTGAGCGTGTCCTATGCGGTAATCAAAACTGGCGGAAAGCAGTACCGGGTTAGCCCCGGGGTGCAGCTCACCGTCGAGAAGCTCGACGGCGAAGTGGGCCAGAGCGTCGAGTTCACGGAAGTACTCATGCGCGGCGCCGACGGCGGTGTGGAGGTGGGTTCCCCGCTGGTCGCGGGTGCGGCCGTAAAGGGCGTAATCGTGGGCCAGGGGCGCGGACATCGAATCCTGGTGTATAAGAAGAAGCGGCGCAAGAACTACCGCCGCCGGCACGGTCATCGTCAGTGGGAAACGACGGTGCGCGTGACGGCCGTCGAGTAGCACTGGAGGCCGTTCGACCATGGCACACAAGAAAGGACAGGGCAGCAGCCGCAACGGCCGTGACAGCAGAGGCCAACGCCGCGGCGTCAAGATATACGGTGGCCAGACTGTCATCGCCGGCAACATCCTCGTTCGCCAGCTCGGCACCCGTATCCACCCCGGGGAAGGCGTCGGCATGGGCCGCGACTACACCCTCTTCGCGCTCACCGATGGAGTCGTCAAGTACGAACGCCTCGGGCGCGACCGCAAGAAAGTCAGCGTCTTCCCAGCATAGTCCAGGCCCGTGAAGTTCGTCGATGAGGCCCGGCTGCAAATCGCGGCGGGCGACGGCGGTGATGGCTGCATGGCGTTTCTCCATGAGAAGTACCGCCCCAAAGGCGGCCCTGCCGGCGGCGACGGCGGTGACGGCGGCAGCGTGATCGTCCACGCCGACCCGGGGCTCAGCACTCTACTCGACTACCGCTACCGCCGTCTCGTGCGCGCCGAGCGCGGCGCCAACGGTCGAGGCAAGTCGCAACACGGCCACGCGGGCAAAGACGAGCACCTGCGGGTACCGGTCGGCACCCTCATTTACGATAGCGACAGCGGCGCGTTGCTCGCCGATTTGACGGAGGCCGGACAGGAGAACTGCATAGCCGCCGGCGGGCGCGGCGGACGTGGCAATGCCCGCTTCGCCACCCCCACCCACCAGGCGCCCAGGCGGGCCGACCCGGGAACACCCGGGCAGACGCTCAACATCATGCTCGAGCTTCGCCTGCTCGCCGATGCCGGGCTCATAGGCCTGCCGAATGCCGGCAAATCGAGCCTGCTGGCCCGCGTGTCGGCAGCCCGCCCCAAGGTGGCCGACTATCCGTTCACGACCCTGCAGCCGGCGCTCGGAGTGGTGCGATGGAGCGAAGACGCCAACTTCGTGCTTGCCGACATTCCCGGTCTGATCGAAGGAGCGCACCAGGGCCACGGTCTGGGCATCCGTTTTCTCAAGCACGTCAGCCGCACCGCCCTGCTCGTCCACCTGGTGGACAGCTCGGAAAAGACCGTCGAGCAGACGTTGGCCGACTACCGGACCATCAACGCAGAGCTTGCTGCCTACTCTCCCGAGCTCGGCCGGCGGCCGCAGATAGTGGTGGCTACCAAGACCGACCTGCCGGACGTGGCCGAACGACTGCCCAAGCTCAGCCGCGGATTCGCGGACCTTGGCACAGACCTACACGCGTGCTCGGCCGCGACCGGCGACGGTTGCGGGGAGCTGATGACGTTACTCGGGGCGAGTGTGGCCGAACGGCGCAGCCTGGACGCTGAGGACGCCGCCGATGCATAGAGAGCACAAGAGCCGCTTTCTCGGCACGGTGAAGAAGGTGGTCGTGAAGGTTGGCAGCAGCGTCGTCACTACCACCTCCGGAGTCCATCGCGAGCGAGTGGGACGTATCGCCGCCGAGCTCGCACGCCTCCACCAGGACGGCTATCAGGTGGTGGTGGTGACCTCGGGAGCACGCGCGGCCGGTCTGGCTCGTCTGGGGCTCGACAGCATTCCCTCCAAGATCGCGGAGCAACAGGCCGCCGCGGCCATAGGCCAGATAGGCCTGATGGCGCTCTACGAACGTTTCTTCTCCGATCATGGCAAACACATCGGCCAGGTACTGGTCACCGCCGCCGACATGCAGGATCGCACCCGTTACCTCAACGCCAAGCACACCTGCGACCATCTGCTAAAGCACGGCATAATCCCGGTGATAAACGAGAACGACTCGGTAGCGATCGACGAGCTCAAGTTCGGAGACAACGACCGGCTATCGGCATTGGTCGCCGGACTGATCGGCGCGGACTTGCTGATCCTGCTCACCGACGTCGACGGCCTCCACGCCAGCGACCCGCGCGACGGACAGGCGCCGCTCGTGGACGTCGTGGAAGACATCGATCAAGTGCTCCGCGAAGTAGGCGTCGGCGGTCCCGGTGTTCTCGGAAGCGGCGGGATGGCAAGCAAGCTGCGCGCCGCGAGCAGCGCATGTCACCGCGGCATACCTGCAGTGATCGCAAGCGGGTTGGAGCCGGGCGTGCTCGGCCGCATCTTGGATGCCGACGACGCCGTCGGGACGCTGCTAGTGCCCCGGCAGACTCCGGTATCCAACCGCAAGCATTGGATCGCCTACGGCGTCCCCCTGCGCGGCAAGCTGCGCGTCGATGCCGGCGCCGCCGATGCGCTCACGCACAAGGGCAGCAGCCTGCTGGCGGCCGGCATCACGGGGGTGAGCGGACACTTCGCGGCCGGCGACTGCGTCGGCTGCATTGGCGAGGACGGAAGCGAGTTCGCCCGCGGCCTGGTCGCCTACGACAGCGCCGACTGCGAGAAGATAAAAGGCCTGGCAAGCTCTCGCATCGAGGCCGCGCTCGGTTACCACATTGCCGATGAGGTGATACACAGGGACGATCTCGTGCTGCTCTCCGACGTAAGCGCGAACGGGTGAATGACTTCGTGAGCACTGCTGACACAGCAACGAGCGGCGAGGCGATCGAACGAGAGATCACGGCTCTGTGCCAGCGCGCCAAGCGCGCCGGCAGGGGAACCGCGCGGCTCGGTGACCGCACTCGCGCGGCCGCTCTCGAACAGGCTGCCGGGCGGCTGCGCCGCGAATCGGCGCGCATACAGTCGGAGAACGCCAGAGACCTCGAAGCCGGCCGCGCTGCCGGCCTGTCCGGGGCACTCATCGACCGGCTCACTCTCACACCCGAGCGCATCGAAGCCATGGCCGAGGGGCTCACCGTCGTGGCCGGCCTTCCCGACCCGCTGGCCGAGCCGATAGCCCGCTGGGAAGTCCCCTCGGGCCTCGATATCGAGCAGGTGCGCATACCCATCGGCGTGGTCGGCGTAATCTACGAATCGCGCCCGAACGTGACTGCGGACGTGGCCGCCCTGTGCCTCAAGTCGGGCAATGCGGTGGTCCTCAAAGGCGGCAAAGAGGCGCTGCACTCGAACAGCGTCATCGCAGACCTGGTAAGCGATGAGTTGGAGAAGGCCGGCGTCCCCGAGCACGCATTGCAGCTCGTGCGCAGCACCGACCGCCGCGCGACCGAGGCCCTGCTCGGCCAGGAGGCCTACGTGGACGTCATCGTCCCGCGCGGTGGTCCCGGCCTGGTGCGCGCGGTTGCCGAGCACTCGAGCATACCGGTCATCAAGCATTACGAAGGCCTGTGCCACACGTACGTAGATGCACAGGCGGATCTGGCCGTTGCCGAGGAGATCGCCTTCAACGCCAAGGTGCAGCGTCCCGGCGTGTGCAACGCCATGGAAACCTTGCTCGTCCACGGTGAGGTCGCCGCGGCTTTCCTTCCCTCCGTCGCCGCGCGCTTGCGTGCAGCGGGAGTCGAGTTGCGCGGCTGCGAGCAGGCGTGCCGGCTGCTTCCGGAGGCAATCGCTGCCACCGAGGACGACTGGCGCACCGAGTACCTCGACGTGATTCTGGCAATCAAGGTAGTCGGCACCCTCGACGAGGCTATCGACTTCATCAACGAACACGGATCCGGCCATTCGGACGCGATAGTGACTACCAACGAAGAGAGCGCCGAGCGCTTCCTCCGAGAGGTGGACTCAGCGACCGTCTATACGAATGCCTCCACGCGCTTCACCGACGGGTTCGAATTCGGCTTCGGGGCCGAGGTGGGCATCTCTACTAACCGGCTTCACGCGCGTGGTCCGATGGGTTTGCGCGAGCTCACCACCTACAAGTACCTGGTACGGGGCAACGGCCACGTCCGCTGACAACACAAGGCCGCGTCTGGGGATTCTCGGAGGCACTTTCGACCCGGTGCACCTCGGGCACCTCGTCAGTGCGCGGGCGACGGCCGCGGCCTTCGAGCTCGACCGGGTATTGCTGGTCCTCTCGGCCCGGCCTCCCCACAAGGCCGAATCTGCACATGCTTCCGTTGACGACCGCCTGCGTATGCTGCACCTGGCCACGCGTGACGACGGCCTGATCGAGGTCTGCGACATCGAAGTGAAGAGACCGGGGGCCTCCTACACCTACGATACGCTGGTTGATATCGGCCGCGATCTTCCCACCCACGAGCTCTTCCTCATCCTTGGCATCGACGCCTATCGTGAGATCGACAGTTGGCATCGCCCGGCCGACATACTGCTTCTCGCCAATCTGGTCGTGACCACGCGGGCCGGGCACGACACGACGCTGTCACACCTCGAGCCGCCTTTTGCCGCGAGGCAGGACACTTGTTATGATCCGGATATCGGGTGCCACGTACACACGAGCGGCCATCGCATTGTCGGCTACGAACTCAACGGCCCGGAGATATCCGCGTCGGAGATCAGGCGCCGCAGCCGCGACCACATCCCAATCAAAGAGCTTGCCGGCAGCCGCGTAGCGGCCTACATTCGCGAGCATGAGCTTTACGGAGCTGGCGCACCTTGAAGGACAGCCTCTCCGCCGAAGAGCTGGCCCGCGTAATCGCGGATCTTGCCAGCGACCGCAAGGCCTACGACATCGTCACGCTCGCCATCGGCGAGATGTCCTCGGTGGCCGACTACTTCGTGATCGCCAGTGGACGTTCGCATATCCAGGTCTCCGCGATTGCGGAACGCATAGAGCTGGGCTTGAAGGAGCGAGCCGGGCGCGCTGCATCCTATGTGGAAGGACGCGAGAACGCTCAGTGGGTCGTCCTGGACTACGGCGAGGTGGTTGTTCACGTATTTCAGGAAAGCGCGCGCAAACTCTACGACCTCGAGAGACTGTGGGCGCGGGCTCCTCGCTGGAACTACGAGGATGCCTCGGATAAAGAGACCGTTCGAGTCTGACCATGCTCAAACGCATCTTTACTTTCCTGGCCGTGGTCGCGCTGATCGGCGCCGTGGCGTCCGTCGTTTACTTCAACCCGGGCGAGACCACGCTCAGGCTCGCGCCCGACCGTCAGTACGACATGAAGCTCGGCTACGTCGTCCTGATCTCGACGTTCGTAGGTGCGGTCTTCGTGTTTCTTCTCTTTCTTCTCCGTGAGGGACGCTGGGCGTTGCGCCAATGGCGCATACGCCGTGAGAAGCGTATCGCCGAGCGTGCGCGGCAGTACCGCGCGGAGGCCCGAGGACTGGTCCTGGCCGGCCAGTACAACAACGCGCGTTCCCTTCTGACCAAGGCGGGCAAGAACGTCGACCCCAACGTAGTCGACCTCGTCGATTACGCCGAGACTTACCACAAAGAGGACAAGCCGGAGGAGGCGCGCCGCGTGCTCGAGCAAGGCATCGGCGATTTCGGCAACGATGCGCAGCTACTGCATTCGCTGGCGCGGGCCTGCGTAACGCTCGGGGACCACGCGGCCGCC
Source organism: bacterium (assembly GCA_003354045.1). Taxonomy (GTDB): domain Bacteria; phylum Desulfobacterota; class Binatia; order UBA1149; family CAITLU01; genus PIVZ01. The sequence goes on along the minus strand of PIVZ01000121.1, from coordinate 4,325 downwards.
ATCAGCGCATTGGAGAGAGCCGTCGCGTCGTACCCCTCGAGCGTGGATCTCTATAGTTTGCTGCGCGACGAATTCGTGGCTCAGCGCTCATGGAAGCGAGCCGCAGAAGTCCAACAACGGCTCGTCGAGCTGGAGTCCAGCTCAGCGGCCGAGAAGCACCGTTTGCTGGAAATCCGCCTGCAGGCCACCGAAGAGATGGACGCGGCCGAGGCCGAGTCATCTCTCAAGACGATTACCGGCATGGACGCGGACTTCGCACCGGCACTGGTCGCGCGCGCCAGGCTGTGCGTGAAGCGCGGGAATTGGAAGGCCGCCGCCCGTTTGCTCGAGAAGGCGGCAAAGCGCCAGCCGGCCGCAGCCCTGCTCGACGAGCTAGAGGAAACCTTGATACCCGCGCAGCAGGCACGGCTGCTCAAGTTCTACGGCAAGCTCGCGGCCTCCCACCCAGACGACGGCGCCCTCGAGCTGAGGCTCTGCAGGTGTCTTCTCGAGGCCGATCAGATGCAGGAGGCGGTTCGACTGCTGGAGACCGCCGACGCTGAGGCAAATCCCGCGCTCTTCCAGTCGCTGTGGGCCGAGGTCCATCGCCGGCAGTCGCGCCCCGAGCAAGCGGAGGCGTGTTACCGCAAGGCTGTGGCCGAGCTGCTCGAGCGAAGCTGACGGCGACTTCCTGGCGCCGCTAACGCGACAGATATGCGGCAAGCTCGGCGAGGTGTGCGAGGTCGTGGACGTCGTGGCTCATCTCCGGAACGCTGGCCGTCACGACACCCTCCTCCAGGCCTTCTTCAAAGGCCTCGCGGCGCACCACCTCACCGGCCGCCACCGCGCAGGCCATGCGGTAAGTCTCGATGAGCCAGTCGCGCACGGCCGCATCGACCCCGCCGCGATCGAGCATGGCGGCTGCCGCCTGAACGGTGGCTTCGGCGTGTGCTTCTTCCTCGCACTCTTCGCAACCGGCGGGTGGCGCATGGACGCGATTCATGACGACGCCTTTGAGCTCCACGCCGAGCGCGCGCATCTTGCCGGTGAGTTCCTCGGCCTCTCCGAGCACCTGCTCTTCGGGACCGGCGACCAGGACCAGCGCGGTCTCGGGACCACGTAGCAGCTCCTGAACCTTGCGGCTGCGCTCGGCAATGCCGTCAAAAAGCAGCTCCATGGCGACGAAGAATTCAGAAATGTCGCCGAGCGCGCTGGTTCCCGTGGCCTCCTCTACCTGCTTGACCAGGAAGCGCGCGCCGCGGGTGGCGGACTTCCACGCCGTCCATCCTGCCGAGACGTAGGGCTTGACGAACCAGCCGACGACGCTGCGGTCGAGGAATTCTTGCAGACGGCGTGGGGCCTCGAGAAAGTCGAGCGCGTGCCCGGTCGGAGGAGTGTCGAGCACGATCAGATCGTAGTCGCCTGACTCATCGATGCGGCACAGCTCTTCCACCGCCATGTACTCGGCCGAGCCGGCAAAGGACTGCGACAACTGCTTGTAGAAGTGGTTGTCGAGAATCTCCCGGCGCACCTCCTCGTTGGGTGCCTGCCGGCCGATGAACTCATCCCACGCGCTCTTCTGATCGAGCATACCGGCGCTAAGCGTACCCTCGAGGTGTAGACCGGCGGCCTCGATAACCTCCGAAGAGATCAACTCTCCGCCCGGCTTCAGGCTGGCCAGGCCGAGAGACTGAGCCAACCGCAGCGCCGGGTCTATGGTCAGAACCATCGCCCTGCGCCCTTTCATCGCTCCATAGAGGGAGCAGGAGGCTGCCAGCGTGGTCTTGCCGACACCGCCGCTGCCGACGGTCACCACGATACGGTGCTGATCGACAAGCTCCGCGATCGTCACTGCGGGCCCCCTCCGGTCTCGATCACGCTTGCCAGTCGCTCGACCTCGGCAAGTCCGAATTCCTCGCTCGCCAGTAGCGGCAGCCGCAACGGTTCTATACCCGTATGTTGCTCGATGAGCGCCAGGCCGCTCTCCTGTACAGCAAGCCAGCCGATCGCGTTACGCGCCGCATCGACCACTCCCGAGGCGACACCCTGATGGGTCTCGGCGGTCGGCGTGCCGGTGAGAACGTCGAGGGCCTCGCGCATGCCCGGCGGCGCCGGCGGCCTACAACGATTCACGACCAGCATGCCGAGCGGTAGCTCGAGCTGCTCGCGCAGCTTGGCGATTATTTGCTCGGCTTCGACAAGTGGCATCTCCTCGGGGGTGGCCACCACGTGTACGCAGGTGGCCTCGCGATCCCTCAGCAATGACTGCACGCGCAACGACTCACGATGGACCAGACCGGTGCGAAAGGTCTCGGCCGCCGTTGACGGCATCTGTAGGTACTGCAGGCTGTGACCGGAGGCGCCGGCATCGACTATTATGCGGTCCCACTCGAAGCCGCCGTCAGCGCGGCGCTTCTCCGCCTCGAACCAGATCTTGCCGATCGTCATGAGCTCTTTGAGGCCGGGCGCGGCGGCCACGAAGACGGTGTAGAGGCGGCTCTCGAAGACGCTGCGAAGCAGTCGCTTTATCGGCACGACGATCTCGAGATATTCGGCAAGCGCGGCTTCGCCCTTGACGTAGGCAAGGTGGAGTCCGGGCCGCAGCTCGATGGGGGAGTCGCAGACCGTGGGCACCTTTCCGAAAAGCCTGGCGACGCCCCCAGGCGCACCGAGCTCGAGGGTGAGCACTCGCAGGCCGCGGGCGGCGGCGGCGAGCGCGAGCGCGGCAGTCACGGTAGACTTGCCGACCCCACCCTTACCGACCACGAACTGAAGACGCCTGTCGAGCATCGTCCTCCCGGGCTTACTTGTTGACTGGCCGACGGTCAAGCTCACTGTGCACCCTCGGATGGACCGCGATGCCGTTCGCCAGTAGTCTTGACCGCGAAATGTCTGTACTCACACGTCCAGTTGCCGGGGTGGCCTGTGCCGCGGTTCTCACGGTCGCCGCGTGCTCGACACCGCCGCCGCCGGCCGACATCGACCTGTTCGAGCAAGCTTCGCGGTTCTTCGAGCAGCAGAACTACGTGGTGGCCATCGAGGACTACGACGAGCTCCTCAAGCAGCATCCTTTCTCCGAGCATGCCGAGACGGCCAGCCTCAAGATCGCGCACGCCTACTATCTCAACAAACAGTACGACGAAGCGATAGCCGGGTTCAACGACTTCGAGCGCCTCTACCCTGTCAGCCCGCTGCTACCGTTTGTCGAATACACGGTTGGCCGCTGCTACCTGGATCAAGCCCTCAGCGGAGACCGTGATACTTCTGCTTCCGAGAACGCGCTACGGCAGTTCGAACGCCTGCGTGATCGTTATCCGGGGTCCATCTACGCGCGCCTGGCCGACTTCCGGATCGCACGGTGCCGTGAGAACCTTGCGGCTCATGAGCTCTACGTGGGGGACTACTACAAACGGACCGGAAGGGCGGCAGCCGCGAGAGCGCGTTACGTCTATCTGATGGAGAACTTCTCCGACACCGAGGCTGCGCTGACCGCGGCAAGACGCCTCGACGAACTCGCCACCATTGCGGCCGCCGCAGCGTCAGACGAGCAGGTTGGCCCGTAGCCGGGCAACGACGTCGGCGCCCAAGCCGACGCTGTCCAGATATCCTTCGGTGCCGCCCCAGGCCTCGTCGAGACGATCGAGCGTCGTGCGCATACGTTCGGGCGGACTCGTGGTCAGATAGAGGATCATCTCCCTATCCAGCCCCCGTTCTGCAAGCAGCTCGTCGTAACCTTCCGCCATCCGCCTCAGGTAGCGCTCGGAGAGCGCGTAGTCGGCGATGATGTCATCGTCGGCGACCCCGAGCGCCCGTAACAGCACAGCGGTCAGCACACCCGTCCGATCCTTACCGCCACTGCAGTGGTAGACCGTCGGCCGCGGATTCGCAGCGGCAAGCTCCGTCAACACAGTGCGTATCACCTCGGCACCCTCGCGCAGCATATCGAAATAGCGGTTGCGCAAGTCCATGGCGCTCCAGTCGATATGAGGGTCGAAGGGATTGAGACTCACGGCGATCAGCGGTACGTGCCTACGGCGTCCGGGGACGGCGGCGAACTCGCCTACTCCGTCTTTGCTGACCTCGATGTCGCTTCGGAGATCGAAGATCCGCCCGATGGCCAGTTCCTCGAGTCTGGCCGCATCGGCGGCGGTCAGACGGTGAAGACCGTCGGCGCGAAACACCCGTCCGCTCCGAATCGTATCGTCACCCACCCGAATGCCGCCGAGATCGCGGAAGTTGACCGCCCCTTCAAGCGCGATGTGCGTGCTCACCATAGCCCCCCTCTTATACCGAGCAGGGGGTCAAGTCGCGGCTTTCGACTTCTGCCCAAGGGGCAGAAGTCGAAA
>PIVZ01000702.1 GCA_003354045.1 bacterium | reverse complement strand
CCTCGCCGCCGCCCGCGCGTTCACCCTCGCCGCCGCCCTCGCGTTCGCCCTCGCCGCCGCCCTTACGCTCGTCCTCGCCGTCGCCTTCGCCCTCGTCTTTGCGCCCGCTTGCACGCTCGCCGTCGTAGCCCCCGGCCGGATCCGGCTCGCTTATCTTGATGACCGCGCTCACGCGGACATCGCCGCGCTCCAGCTCCTCGGCAAGCACCTCGAGATGACGCAGTCCGAAGACCGAGCCGAAAGCCAGCTCGAATACGCGGCCTTTTCCGGCCTCGATACGCTGGGCTATCTCTATCTCGCCTTTGCGCGAGAGCAGTGGCACGGCACCCATCTCGCGCATGTACATCCTGACGTAGTCGGTGCCGTCCTTCGTTCCTTCGCCGAGGGGGGCAGCCACCGGCGCCTTGGCGGCAGCCGGTTTCGCGTCGGCTGGTTCGGACTCGGGCTCGGGCTCGGGCTCACGGATGACGACGGCGGCGCTGTCACGGACCTCCACCGCACTGTCGTGCAATGTCTTGAGAACACCCTCTACGTCGTCCTGGTCGGTGACATCGGCATCGAGTAGTTCGTTCACATCATCGAAGGTGACGAAGCCCTTGGACTTGCCGAGCTTGATGAGCTGCGTTACGCCGTCGATCGCGGTCGCTTTCCGGCCACCCTCCGGCGTTTCCTGTTTGTGTTTCTCCGCCATTGCTAATCGTCGTCTACGCGCTGGACTCGCGCCGCGCCTTGAGGGCGGCAATTCCGGTCTCGATCTCCTCGCCGCGCTCTTCGCGCCTTCTCAGACTATCGAGAGCGTCACGGCTTTGCCTGCGCTCGGCTCTGCGCCGCAGGTTCTTGATACAGTCGGCCAAGACCCGCCCGCGAACCGCCCCATCCACCAACATGTCGTCGTCAAGAAGGCGCGCCGCCACGCGCGTGCCGGCCTCTTGCGGCAACTCCTCCAGAATCTCGCTCGGATCCAGTGTACCTAGTCGCCGGAACGTCTCCACCGCCGCGAGCGCCGCCGAGCACCAGGGCTCCTCCTCCATCGCCTCCACGATAGCGCTCTCGTCTACGCTGGCAATGGCCTCCGGGTCGGCCAGCATCACCGTCACGAGGAGTTCCTCGGCCCCCGGCGCGCCGCGTGGCGCGCTTCGGTCGCGACCAGGCGTGGGGGGTCCGGAGGAGACCGGCGCACGCGTCTGCCGGCGCAGTACATTATCCGATATACCAGTCCACAGCGCTGCTTTCTTCACAAGGAAGTCATATTCGAAGGGGTCCGAGACCTTGCCGAGCAAGGCGGCCAGATCGGCCCCCAACCGCGCCCTGTCGCCATCGCCACCGGCATCGGCCGCGGCCTGCTTCACGTAGGCCTCGGCCAGCGGAATGGCCTCGCCGAGGAGACGTTCTATATCTTCGCGCCCTCCCTTCTTCACCAGGCTGTCCGGGTCTTCGCCATCGGGCAGGAAGCAGCCCTTGGGCCACAAGCCGGCCTCGAGAAAGATGGAAAAGCCGCGCGCGGCAGCCGTGCGTCCCGCCAAATCGCCGTCAAAGAGTGTTACGACCTCGGCCGCGTGACGTTTCATCAGGCGCACCTGATCGACGGTAAGCGCCGTGCCGCAGGTCGCCACCACGTTGTAGACGCCGGCCTGGTGCAGAGCGATCACGTCGAGGTAGCCTTCCACCAGCAGCAGCGTCTCCATGCGGCCCCCGGCGCGGGCCACGCGGCGAGCCTCACGGGCCTCGAAGAGGCCGTAGAGGACGGCACCCTTGTGGTAGATGTCGGAATCGAGCGTGTTCACGTACTTCGGAGTATCGGTGGCATTGATGGTGCGGCCGCCGAAACCGATCGTGCGGCCCTGGGAATCGCGAATCGGGAACATCAGGCGCCTGATGAAGCGGTCGCGGGTCTCGCCGCCGCGGGTCGAGACCAGGCCGAGCTTGGAAGCCAGACTCAAGTCCTGGCCCTCACGGCGCAGCCAGCGAACCAGGCCGTCGCCGGAGACCGGCGCTGCGCCCAGGGCGAAGGCGGCGCTCGACTCGTCGTTGACGCCGCGCTCGCCGAGGTAGGCCTGGATCTGCTTTCCCGGCGGAGTCTCGAGCAGGCAGGCGCGGAAGTAGCGCGCGGCCGAGGCGGCCACCTCGTAGAGGGTCTGCCGTTCGGAGCCGCCGCTCCCTTCGGCCTCGGGCACCGTTATTCCGTAGCGCGCGGCGACCTTACGCACGGCCTCGGGGAAGCTCAGGTTCTCCATCAGCATGAGGAACTTGAAGACATTTCCACCGGCACCGCAGCCGAAACAGTGAAAGAATCCGTTCTCGTCGCTTACCGAGAACGACGGGGTCTTCTCCGAGTGAAACGGGCACAGCCCCATCAGGCTGCGACCCTTGCGCTTGAGTTCGACGTAGGGCGAGATGAACTCGGAGACGGTGGCTGTCTGCTTGATCTCGGCTATCTTGTCG
>PIVZ01000120.1 GCA_003354045.1 bacterium | reverse complement strand
CCGAGGGCCACCGAGGGCCGCCGAGTCCCGCAAAGGCCCGCCGAGGCCGAAGCCAGCGGGTGGCTGGGGCAGCCCCGGCGGCCTCAGCGTTCGATCAGTATGCGCATCCCGGCCGTGGCCGGCTCTACGAGGACCACGCAGTGGCCCTCCATCTCGGCCGCACGCGGTATATCGCGGCCGGCGCGAGGGTCGTCCACCAATAGCTCCAGCACGGCTCCGCGCGGCATTTCGCCGAGCGCCGCCTTGGCCCTTGCCCAGTTGAGGGGGCACTTGACGCCCAGCAGATTCAGGGTGCGCTTCTCAGACATGGCCGCTTCCCGCGAGTGCCGGCACCGATAGACCAGAGGGCGGACAGGAACAAGCCGTAACTGCCGGTTGAAGAGCCCCGAATCTCGGCACCTGGCTCGGTCCGGGGCTCTTCAACAGGTTGTTGAGAGCATGCCTTGCTTCAGGGGGCGCGTTTTCGGTAGTAATAGGGAGGACCGGGCTAGCGCCGGGTGCGCCCACGCCATTCCATCGGGAGGAGATTCTACATGAGGACCAGTTCAAGACTGTTAGCCGTCGCGGTAGGCGCGGCGATGCTGCTAGGCACCGCGGGCGGCGCCGACGCGATCTTCAGCAAAGACGAGCTCGCTTGCAGAAAGGCCACCGCGAAAGGCGGGGCCAAGCTAGCCAAGGCGGCCATAAAGGCGGTAAGCGGCTGCCACAAGAACCAGACCAAGGGCAGGGACTTGGCCCTCGACTGTAACTCTATCGTCTCAGTCGATGCGGAAAAGGGGAAGGTCGAGAAAGCCGAGGACAAGCTCATTGCTGCCGTCGGTGGTCCGGAGAAGAACAAATGTGGCTCGGCCGTGCCGAGCGCCATCCTTTACGGGCATTGTCCGGCCCCGTGTGGCAACTCCGCGGTGACCACCCAGTCCCAGATCGCCGACTGCGTGATCTGCCTGGTGAAGGACTCCGTGGAAGGGCAGAGCGACCTCCTTCAGGGGGACCCCATCCTTCCCCTGAGTGCCGAAGATGCCAAGTGCCAGAACGCCATCGGCAAGGGGTACGGCAAGCTGCTGAGTTCGCTCGTCAAGGAGCTCGGCAAGTGCCAGGGTAAGGCCGAAAAGGGCGGTGTGGAGACCATCGTCGGCTGTCAGGGCACTGCCTTTGCGCCGGGCAGCAAGGCAGAGACCGCCGGTACCAAGGCCCAAGCCAAGGTCAACAGCGGCTGCGCGGACGCTGGCTTCGCGGGACTGGACTCTTGCGCTGCCAGTCAGGCGGCCGTCGCTCAGTGTGTACACGACGACACCGATACCGAGGGCGAGGACATTGCCGCATTGGTACTCGATTTCGCCAAGGGCGTGGTCGTGACCACGACCACTACGAGCACTACGAGCACGACGCTGTCGGTTCAGGATCCGAAATGTCCGAACCGCGGCGAGCTGGTTCTGTGGTCTGGTTCCACCAATGTTACCTGCTCGACCAACGCGGAGTGCAGCGGGCCGCAGACCTGTAGTGGCGGCATCTGCAGGACCAGGACCGGGCTCGACACCGGCTGGGTGGGCTTCGGCCACCAGGCCGACATCAACAATCAGGCGGTGGCTGCGGGCTTCCTCGAGTGCGGCGGCCCGGCCGATCCGACCTGCGGTGAGTGCACGGTGACAGGCATCGATCCGTCTATCGGCAACTGCCGTTGCTCGTTGGAGAACCGCAGGATCTGCACCGACAAGTTCAACCCCAACGACGTGGCCGAGTGCGGAGCGACGGGTGTTTGCATAGTCGATGATACCACCCCGTGCAGCGTCCCCAACGACTGTGTGGCGGCAGGCGGTGGCCTGTGCCGTGCTACCAACAGCTGTGATTGCTACTTCGGTCCGCCGATGCCGCTCAGCGCCGGCACTGTCCCGGCCTGCGTGCAGAACCGCTTTGCGGTAGACGTTACCGGCACCGCCGACGTGGATGCCGGAGCCGGCGTGATCACGGCCAGCCTGCGCACCAAGGTGCACCTCGGACTATTGATTGTTCAGCCCTGCCCCTACTGTGGCGGTAAGTGCCAGGGGGAGGACACCCTGTGCCCGAACGGTAACGAGTGCGCCCCCGGGCAAGCCTGCGTGAGCGGCGCCTGCGTGCAGGGATGCGCCAGCGATGACGATTGCCTGGAGGAGGGAGAGCCGGGCGGCGGCGGCCCCGATGTCGGCCCCTGCGGAGGCTTCGACCCCACGGCCAACGACGGCTTCAGGGGAGGCACCTGCGAGGACGGCAGCAGTGACGGCATGTCCTGCGACATCAACGCCTACAGCACGACCTTCCCGGCGCGTGCCAACAACCAGCCCGGAGGCGCCGGTCACAGCCTCGACTGCTTCATGAGCGCCCAGATCGGGGACTTGCAGATCAAGCTCACCCAGAGCACCGGTACGGTGCAGCTGGACAGCGTCGTCGACTGCGATGCCGGCCTGGCCGGCACCGATCTGTGCCACTGCTTGATGTGCGAGGGTGGCGACGTCCCGTGCAGCTCCAATGCCGAGTGTGCGGCCGAGCTCGGAGGTCTCTGCAGCGACGCTCCGGCCGTTTCCTGCTCGGTTAACGGCGACTGCGCCGGAGCCGACGTGGGGCCGTGCATCCCCTTCGGCCCGCTACTCCGGTGCTCGGCCAACACGGCCATCCTCTGTCCCGGCGGCGCCCCGGACTGCATCATCGATGCTGCCCCGTGCAACACCGCGACCTGTACGGACAAGGGCATTGGGGAGGTTCCGCAGCCAAACGAATGCAACACCGGGATTTGTACAGTCGATGGAGATGGCGAAGGCCAGTGCATCGGCGGGCCGGACGTGACCTACTGTGACGGGGTCCTCAAGGCCAGCGGCGAAGGCATAGCGACCTGCGCCAACAATGCCGCGTGTACGGCCTTCGGCATCGACGGCGGCGGCTGTTCGCAAGTGGAGACGCGCAAGTGCTTTGGGCCGACGATAACCGCCACCGGTCAGGCGCATCCGTCCCAACCTCTGGCCGCGGCCGTGTTCTGCGTCGGTCCGACGAGCAACCCCGGCCTGAACGGGGCGACGGGGCTGCCCGGCCCGGGCCGCGTCTACAACCAGGCGACCTCGACGCTCTACTGCGCCAGCAACGGCCTTGCGCAATACACGCCGGGCGTTGGCGGCTGCCCCGATCCGTGATCTGAGCGTCACGGTCGGCTCGACCATCGGCCCCGGCGTGCCTCGTGCACGCCGGGGCCTTTTTCGTCGAGCGCGGACTCCTTGCCCGTAGCAGTTGTCCGGGCCGGGCAGACATATGCCGGAGGGGCATATGGATGGGCGTAGCTCTAAGCAACCGGATCGGCCCAAAGAGAAGTCTCGGTCATTGACCGCCAAGGGGTGCGTTCGCTAACCCTGCCTCACACGTTCACACAACTGAATCGTAAGGGGCAGAGGAATGAAGACGAGGCTTTCGAAGATTCTCTACGACAAGGGCTGGACCGAGATGGAACTCTCCAGGCGAACGGGCTTGGCGCAAAGCTACATCAACAGGGTCAAGAACTCGCGCATAGTCCCGACCGTGCGCACGGCCCTGAAGATCTGCCAGGCCCTGGAGGTCTCAGTGGAGGATGCGTTCATCTACGAGGAGAACCCCTACGGGGTGAGAAGGGCAGCCTACTTCCCGCGCACGCGGGAGTTCGATCGGGTCTGATCGCAAAGCAGCGGCGGCCGATGGGCCGCCGCCGCAAGGCCGTGAGGCGCTCAGTGGTGCATGGCCGGCGTGCGGCTGGCGGCCGAGTGTCCGGTTTTCCTTCGGCGGGTGCTCGGTTAAGACTGACGAGACGCCTGGCGCCAAGTCCGGGCATCTCGCACGACCGCCGGAGAGTATTGCGGGCTCGTGCGAGGGCCGGCCGCGACCGGCCGGCGTCAAGGTCGCCATGAGCCTGGTAAAGCCCCTCGACATCGGCCCGCTGACGATTGGCACCAACCTGATCCTGGCGCCCATGTCGGGCGTGACCGACTGTGCCTTTCGCTGCCTGATCCGTCGTTGCAGCGGCCGTTCGGCGGGGCTGCTGGTAAGCGAGTTCGTCGCCTCCGAGGGCCTCACCCGCGGCAATGAGAAGACTCTGTCGATGCTGCGCACGAAGGAGCTCGAACGGCCGATTTCCCTGCAGATCTTCGGCGCCGATCCCGATCGCATGGCCGAGGCCGCGCGGATGGCCGAGGATGCGGGCGCCGACCTGCTGGACGTCAACTGCGGTTGCCCGGCTCCCAAGGTCGTCAAGCGCGGCGGCGGCGTTGAGCTCATGAGAAGTCCGGACAAGCTGAGGGCCATTCTGGCGGCGATCCGCCGTGCGGTTTCGATTCCCTTCTCCGTCAAGCTGCGCGCCGGTTGGGACGAGGCCACGCGCAACGCCATGGAGATCGCCAGGCTGGCCGAAGGAGAGGGCGCGGCAATGGTGGCCGTTCACGGCCGCACGCGGGTGCAACTCTACGGCGGTGAGGCGGATTGGGAGCTGGTCGGTCGCATTCACAGCGAGCTTTCCATCCCGGTGTGTGGCAGCGGCGACGTTTGCGATCCGCCGGCGGCGCTCGCACGGCTGCGCAGTGGCTACGCCGACGGCATCATGATCGGACGCGCCGCCATCGATAACCCGTGGATCTTTCGTCAGATAGAGGAGTCGGCGCGAGGTGTGGAGATGATGCGCCCGAGCGCTGAAGATCGCGTCATGGCCCTTCGAGTGTTGCGCGAAGAGTTGTCGGAGACCAGAGTGGAACGCTCTTTCATCGGACGATACCGCGGGCTAGCCTGCCGGCTCGTCAAGTACCGGCCCGGCTGTGCGGCGGCGAGGCGGGCCATCGGGGCGGCGCCGGATGCCGACGCCGTCGAGCGGGTCTTTGCCGACTTCGTGCTCGGCCGCCGCAGCGGCCGTCAGCTCTTGGCCGAGGTGGCCTGAGGAAGCCCGCGCGAGCAAGGAAATCGATTCAGTGAAGGGACAGTACGAAGTCTTCGTCAGCAAGGACGATTTCAAGTTCAACGCGGCCCACTTCGTGGCTTATCCGGGTTTTCGCGAGCGTTTGCACGGCCATAACTACCGGGTCTCCGTGCGCGTCGAAGGCGACCGTGGCCCCGACGGCTACGTCGTGGACTTCGGGGACATCAAAACGGCGGCGCGCAGTGTCTGCGGAGAACTCAACGAGCGCGTGATAGTTCCCATGAAGAGCTCCAGCGTGGAGATCCGCGTCGAGGACGGGCAGGTGGCGATGACCTGCGAAGACGGCTCGAGCTTCAGCCTGCCCGAGCAGGACTGTGTCTTGCTGCCAATCGAGCACTCTTCGGCCGAGGAACTTGCCGCTTACGTTTGCCAACGGATCGTCGATTCCATGGATGCCTTGCACACGCGCCGGCTCTCGGTCTTGGAGGTGAGCGTGGCCGAGGCCCTCAACCAGGAGGCCAGGTTCCGGGTAGACCTGTGAGGGGTGGGGGGCAGATTTGACGATCACGGGCATGCTCCGTGCCGTGCGAGGGCCGATGGTGAGCCGTGCAGCCCATGGCCTGCCGGCTCTCCTACTGGTGGCCGCCGCTGTCGCTCTCGTCGTCGGCTGTGGCGTCAAGCTACCCGAAGAGGACTCGCCCCAGGCCAAGCTCTACCGGCAGCGCTGCAGCGACCCCTGCCACGACGTCTATCGCCCCGGCTCGCTCACCCCCAAGATGTGGGAAGCGATGATGGACAGAATGGAGATCGACATCCACCAGGCCGGCCAGCCACCGATCAGCGAGCGCGAGCGCGCCCTGCTCCTGGAATACCTACAACGCCACGCCTACCGGTAGAGAGGAGGGGGTCAAGTCGAAAGCCGCGACTTGACCCCCTTCTTGCGGCGGAGGGCCTCGATTTCGGCTCTGGCCTTGGGGGCCTCGCTGGTGAGCACCTCGTGGCCGTCTTCCGTGACCAGCACGTCGTCTTCTATGCGAATGCCGGTGCCGCGATAGCTCTCGTCCACTTCTGCGTCTTCACGCACGTAGAGGCCGGGCTCGACGGTCAACACGAAGCCAGGCTCCAGAGGGCGCGACTTATCGCCGATTCGATAGGCGCCCGAGTCGTGCACGTCCATGCCCAACCAGTGACTGGTGTTATGCACGTAGAAGCGCTTGTAGCTCTCGTCCTCGATGCGCTCATCGACTCCGCCCTCGAGCAGGCCGAGATCGACCAACCCGCCACACAGCACCGCGACGGCCGCCTTGTGGACCTCTTCCACCGACGCACCGGGGCGGACGGTGGCGATGGCCGCTTGCTGAGCTTCGAGAACCAGGTCGTAGAGCGCAGCCTGCGGGCCGGAATAGCTCTTCCCGACCGGAATGGTTCGCGTGAGATCGGCGCAGTAGCCACCGTACTCGCCCGCCGCATCGGTCAGCAACAGGTCTCCTTCGGCCAGCTTCGCCTCGTTGCGCGTATAGTGGAGCACCGTTGCATTCGCGCCCCCGGCGGCGATGGTGCCGTAGGCAGGGCCGGCGCATCCCGCAATGCGGAAGGCGTGGTCGAGGTCGGCCTGCACCTGGTACTCGAATTGACCGGGAGCGAGCGTTTCCATGAGGCGCACGTGGGCCGCGGCGGTAATGCTGGCCGCCTTGCGCATCAGTTCGATCTCCTCGGGACGCTTGCGAAGCCTCATCTCGCCGAGCAGGTGCGCCGCGTCGGCGATCGCCAGCGGCGGCCGTCCGGCACGCGGGCGTTCGCGATTGACCGTTTGTACCGCCTCCAGCACGTGCTGGTTGACGGCCGCCGTTTGGCCGTAGGCGTAGTAGAGGGTCTCGACGTGCCGCAGATGTGCAACGAGCTTGTCGTGGGTCTGGTCGAGGGGATAGGTGTAGTCGGCGCCGTAGACCCGAGCGGCGTCCTCGATGCCCGGACGTTTTCCCGTCCACGTTTCACTCTGCTCGTCGCGCGGCTGCACGAACAGCGTGAATCCGTCCTCGTCCTTGCCGTGATTGCTCAGCAGCAGTGCGGCGGGCTCCTCGAAACCGCTCAGGTAGCGCACGTTGCTGTCGGGACGGTAGGGATAGTGTACGTCGTTCGAGTAGACCGACTGCGGCAGTTCGGGGATGAACAGCAACGCTCGCTCGAGCCGCTCTTTCAGCTGCGCGCGTCTGGCTGCGTGTGCGGCTGGCTCTGGTCCGTTGAGAGTCATCTTGCAAGGCCGGGCATAAGGAGGATATCAGGCGATATGCGTAAACGTCACGGGGCCGGGAACACCTGTTTGAAGGGGTGCAGCTCGACGCTCTCGAACACTCCTCCGGTCACGTAGGGATCCCCATCGACCATCGCCTGTACCTCGTCTCGAGCGTCTGCCTCGACGACGATGAGGCTGCCGGCGCCGTCCGTGAGCGGCCCGGCGATACGGATCTTGCCGGCCTCGACAAACGGGCCGAGGTGGGCGAGGTGGCTCTCGCGCAGCGTGGGCCTGAGCTCCTGGGCACGTGGGCTGTCTCTGCCGATGATTACGTAGAGCATGAACCGCGGTTATAGCCTGGGCGCCGCCAAGAGAGAAAGACGGCCGTCGCTTCAGCGAATGCTCGGCACGCCGGCCATCAAAGTGTAGATACCGGGCTCGAGCTCGAGAAATGCGGCCAGCTCATCGAGCCTCGCCGTCAGCGCGCGCGGCAAGCTCGGGGTCGCCACCGAAGCGGCCCTCACACCGATCTGGAGCAGCTCTTCGGTGATGTCGCCGGGCTTCGGATAATGGACGATGGAGACCCGGTCCGGGTCGTTGATGCCGGCAGCCGCGGCCGCCGTACGAATGGCATCGTGGAGCCCGCCCAGCTCGTCAATGAGACCGCGTTCGAGCGCCTGCGCTCCCGTCCACACACGCCCGGCGCCGACCGCGTCCACCTCGGCGTGGCTCATGTCTCGGCCCGTGCTCACCCGCGTGAGGAAGAGGCCGTAAATGTCTTCCATGCGCTCGCGTACTATCGCGATCTCCTGTTCGTCGAGTCCCTTGGTGAGATCCAGAAGCCTGGCGTAGCGGCCGCGCGTGATCGTCTCCGTGCTCACGCCGAGCCTTTCGAGCAGACCGGATATGTCGGGCTTTACCAGCACTACCCCGATCGATCCCGTGAGCGTGTTCGGCTCGGCCACGATCCGGTCGGCGCCGGCGGCGATGTAATAGCCCCCCGAAGCGGCCACATTGGCCAACGAGGCCACCACCGGCTTCCTTGCCGCGGCCTCGCGCATTGCCCGCCAGATTTCGTCCGAAGCCGCCGCCGATCCTCCGGGGCTCTCTACCCGTACGACGATCGCCTTGATGTCGCCGTCTTCGGTTGCCGCATTGAGCGCGCCCGCAAGCGTACGCGAGCCGACGGTGTTGCTACCGGAGGCTCCTTTGCCGGTGACGATTGTCCCGGCAACGTGGATTACCGCCAGCTTCGGACCGTCGCCAAGGCCCAGCGAGCGTCTGGTCACCTTGGCATACTTGCCCGAGGTGACCACAGGCGGATCCTCCTCGTCGCCGAGGTCGGCCACCGCGTCTCGGTAAGACTTGATGCCGTCGGCCAGTCCGACCTCCACGAGTCGGGCCGCCGCAGTCGGGCATTCGTCGATCAGCCGTCGGATCTCATCGACGGTGAGGTTCCTGGCAGTGGCCAGTGTCTGCAGGTAATGGTCGTTTATGTCGTCGAGCAACCAGTTGGCCATCTCTCGATGGGCCTCCGACATCTCGCGCCGCACGAGCATGTCGCCGATCGTCTTGTACTCACGCATCTGCTCCACGTGGAGCGCGACGTCGATCTTCTCCCACACACCGCCGAGGAAGATGAACTGCGCGGACATGCCATTGAGGAGGGCGGATGCTCCTTCGGCGATGTAGACCTTGTCTGCCACCGAAGCCAGATAGAGCTCTTGATTGGCGCCGTTGATTTCGCCTTCGATGACTGCGACGACTCGCTTTCCTTCCGCCTTGACGAGGGCCAGCTCGTCGCGGATTTCCTTGGCGTGCGCCCATCCGCTGGTGAAGCTGCCGATGCGCGCGATCACGCCCTCGATGCGTCCGTCGTGGCGTGCCTTCTTCAGGCTGTCGGTGAGATCGGTGAGCAGTCTTGGCTTCTTGATCAGGTTGGCAAGAACCCCACCCGGGCTGGTCTCGCCGTACTTACCGGAGACGTCAAGCACCAGAAAGCTGTTAGGCTCGATCTCCGGCCCGCCGAGCATATAGGCCGCTGCCGCGATCGCTATCGCGACGATCCCCAAACGCAATATCCAACGACGCTTTTTCTTCTTCACGAGCACGTCCATTAAACCTGACCTACACTACCGCCGGCTGCCCCCGAGTTGCACGTTCACAGTCTAGCCTGCTTAGGTCGCCACACAATCTACCATAGCCGAGATCGGTAGTAATACACGCAGTCTGGCTCAAAAGTACGAGCAGGACGCTCTGTGGCCGCGGTGCCGCGGCATATCGCATCCTCGAATCGGCCGATTCGCAGCGTTCGCAGGGCCTCGCCGGTCGCTACCCAGTCGAGGATTGCGCGGAGGTACCTGACGTGGCATGAAGTGCCTACCGTCATGTCCGAATGCCTGTTCTGCAAGATCGCCAACGGTGAGTTGCCGGCCGAGAAGGTCCACGACGATGGCGAGTTGTTCGCCATCAAGGACATAAACCCGGCGGCGCCGACCCATCTGCTGATCATTCCCCATCGCCACATTCCGACCATAGCCGATCTCGACGACGAGACCGCTGGGCTCGTCGGGCGCGTCTATCGGCTCGCCGCCGACATTGCGCGCGAGGCCGGTGCGGCGGACAACGGCTACCGTGTGGTAAGCAACTGCAACCGCGATGGCGGTCAAACCGTCTATCACATTCACTTCCACCTGCTCTTCGGTCGCGCGATGGGCTGGCCGCCTGGGTGATCGGAGTTGCTCCGCGGGGTTATCTTCGACTTCGACGGCGTCATCGCGGACTCGGAGCGGCTTCACATGAGCGGCTTCAGTCACGCCCTGGAGGCGCACGGGCTGACGGTTTCGGAAGCCGAGTACTTCTCGCGCTACGTGGGCTTCGACGATCGAGACGGATTCACCGCGATCCTGAGCGACAAAGGCCGTGATGCGGACGCCGGCCTCCTT
>PIVZ01001504.1 GCA_003354045.1 bacterium | reverse complement strand
GACCCTGGTCTCGACGAGGCGGCCGAAGCCGTCATGAACGAATACGGTTCTGGCCAGGAGGCTTGCGGGCGGGCACTCATAGGGGGTCTCGGCGGAAGGCTCCATCGAGCAAGAATCCTCCTGGAGGCGCCGCCCCAGCGCGTCGAAGTACTCGATGGCCGCGGCGCCGGGATAACTGCGCTCTACCAGATTAGGGTCTCTGGTAACGACGACCCCGGGTGCCGAGCGGTCGTATGCAGTCCGCGAGCCGTCCGGGAGGTGGCGCTCGATCAATCGGCCGTTGTCGTCGTAGCGGTACTCGGCCCACGCGGGAGCATCGTCGAAGCCGGCGTCGAGAGATTCGACGTCGGGACTGGGCGTGGCAAAGGGCAGGGCCTCGCTCACCACCGCGCCGACCGCGTTGTAAAGCTTGAGGCCGCTTATGACGGCAACGAGTCCGTCTTCGGTTTCCCTCAGCGTTTTGAGCGCTATCTCGCGTCCGAGCCCGTCGTAGAAAGCGGCGACCGGAGCCAAGGCTGCCGGGCGTGACAAGATCATCCCAGGCGAGCCACCCGGCCGTCCCTCGACGTAGGAGGTCGAGACGAGTGGGTTGT
>PIVZ01001503.1 GCA_003354045.1 bacterium | reverse complement strand
CAGGAGCCACGACGCTCCCCGCCTTCTTCCTGGCCCGGCCCCGTTGCCGATACTCGCGGTGCAGGCCATCGGTCTTCTCCTTGCGCTGCCCGTGGCTCTGCCAGAGCAGGCTGGGCAAATTGTTGAGGAATCCTCGCGGTTGGTAGAGCACCTCAACCTCGCCGCGACAGGAGTACCAGCAGCTCGTGCACTTGTTGTTCGCGTGTGCACGATTGAGTCGATCATGGATCGTGCGCATCGGCTCGGTGCGCAAGTTGCCGAGCGGCTCGATGTCGTTGAACTCGACACACTTCGACACGGTCATCTGATTGTCGATGTTGAACATCGATTTGCCGGCGATGCAGCCGGGAATGCCACCGTTGGCGGACTGGTCGAACCCCTCGAGATAGGTGCGATTCGAATGGAACGTGTGCGGATAGCGCTCTTTCAGATCCAGCAACACCTCGGTGGCGGCGGCGTCATGACGCTGCCCTTCCTCGCCGGTCTTCATGGCCGAGTATGGCTGTACCTGCCAGTAGACGCCGAGATCGGCCGCCAGCTGGCATAATTCGGGCATCTGGTCGAGGTTGTAGTCGGTCAGCAAGGAGATGATC
>PIVZ01001502.1 GCA_003354045.1 bacterium | reverse complement strand
CCCTCGCCCGCCCCACTGCTACGTCGAGGCTCTCGAACGTCAGCGGCTCGCGCTTCCATGTCGCCCGGCTGCAAGGTGATCGCTTGGTACCAGCCTTCGCCAGTGTGATCTCGCGGCCGTACTCGGCCAGCGGGCGCAGTCGGGCAACCGTAAGAAGACGCATCAACTCAGCCTCGGTCAGTGCCCTGCGCTGATGTCGACGGTCTGCGTTCTGGTCGGCCCGCGGCAGATCGCCGAAGGGGTTGTACGTCATTCGGCGTGTACGACGGCACCAGTTGCCGAAGCCGACGATGGCCTCGCGATACGAGTTACGCGTCGCCGCTGCCATCCCGGCATCGGCCTGTTCGACGAGCCAACGCTCAACGGGATCGGCAGACATCTTGTTGAGCCTGGTGAAGCGGCACTCGTGTGCCAGCCGCTCGATCCGACGGCGAACCATCGAGATGCGGCGTGGATCGCCGCTCTTGGCACGGAGATGACGTTCGTAGGCATCCAGGTGCTTTGACAACGGTTGACCGGCGTGGTCCGCGGCGCCGTCCTCGTCCGCCGTCATCACGCCGGCTCGGACGAGTTCGGCGCGGCGTTCGAGATCC
>PIVZ01001501.1 GCA_003354045.1 bacterium | reverse complement strand
GCCGGTCCAGCGCAGCGCGAATGGCCATGAGAGGGAGCAAATGGGCGCGAGGCGGCATGATACCACGTCATCTCGGAAGATAGAAATTGCCTTCAATCGAGCGCTCCACTATGCTGCTTCGCGTCGTTCGTCCAGCATGCACGGCTCGGCCAGCGTGCACGGCTCGGCTCGGATGCACGGCTCATACGGCTCATATAGATCTGCCACCAGCGGGATCGCCCACCGACCCCACCGCACGACCCGATCGTTGCTCTGCCGACCCAACCGGAGGTCATCGTGAACAGGCAAGCCAAGGCTTTTCTCGAGGAATTCGTCAATACCCCCAGTCCTTCCGGCTTCGAGGCTCCTGCACAAAAGGTCTGGAAGCGATACGTCGAGCCGTTCGTCGACGAGGTGAAGAGCGATATCTATGGCAACACCGTGGGCGTGCTGAACGCCGGCGGCTCGCCGCGCGTCATGCTTGCCGGCCACTGCGATGAAGTCGGCTTCATGATCAGCTATATCAACGACGAGGGCTTCATCTACTTCCGTCCCATCGGCGGCATCGACCCGATGATCCTGCCTGCCATGCGCGTCAACATCCACACCGAGAA
>PIVZ01000701.1 GCA_003354045.1 bacterium | reverse complement strand
TGATCAACGTCAATTACTTTTGCCGACCGACGGCGACTATTTTTGCCGGTTCCGCACGATCTGATTGTAATTGTCGTCATGATTTCCGTTCCCGTTTTGTCTTCTCGGACTTGGACGCTCGTGGCTGGGAGCTGCGATAGCTCACGACGTCGAACTCCAGGATCACCGAGTGGTGGACGAGGCGGTCGATGGCAGCCGTAGTCGCCATCTGGTTCTTGAACACTCGGTCCCAGTCGCTGAACACGAGATTGCTCGTCAGTGCGACGGAGAGCCGTTCGTATCGCTCTGCGAGCAACGTGAATAGTACTTCAGCCTCCTCGGCGCTTTGCTGCACGTAGCCGATGTCATCCAAGATGATCAGCTCGTAGTTGTCGAGCTTGCGCAGCTTACGAGGCAGGTCGAGATCGCGCTTGGCGGCCAGCAGTTCCTGGACGATCTGATAGGTCGGTGCGAACAGTACCGAATGCCCGCCGAGAACCAGATCGTGGCCAAGAGCGGCCAAGGCATGACTCTTGCCTGTACCCGGCAGCCCGAAGGCCAGGATGTTGGTCGCGTCGGCCAGGAAGGCACCGTCGCGCAACATGCCGATCTTCTGACGCAAGCCGGCGGGGATGCGATTCATATCGAACGTGTCGAATGTCTTGGTCGATGGCAGCTTCGAGGCTCGCCTGAGTCGTGTAACGCGGCGCTCATGGCGCGCCTCGGCTTCCGCCTCCAAGACCTCACTAAGGATCGGCACGGCCGCGCCGAGGTCGTGTTCGACCAAACGCGGCACGATCTCCACAGCCGCAGTCGTGAGGTTGAACTCGACAAGACGGCAAGTGACAAGCTCTGCTTGGGCTGAGAGACTTCCGGCACTCATAGCGCACCTGCACAGGCGGGCAGCAGACGATCGTACACGCCGGGATCCGGCTTCGGGATCGATATCTGCGGGATCTCGAGCTTCGGTGGCTCCACCTGTTCCTGGACGGTTCGGTAGTCGAAGTCCGTCCTGGCATTTACGAGCTGTTCCAGCGCCGCAGCAACTCGCGACTCCATCGTACGGGCGGCCAGGTGCAAGATCCGCACGTACTCGACATCGGCACGTTCGCCGTACTGCTCACGCAGCCTGTCGTATGCGCGTCGGAACACCAGAGTAGGGAACAGCTCGTCACGATAACGGTAGCGTTGGAACGCGCCGGGCTTGCGCACGAGTGAGTCGATGATGTGCCGGTACTGAATCGTGTGCGCCTCTATGGCATATGCTCGCGGCAGGCGTTCGATCAATTGGTCGCAGTAGTAGAGCTCCAAATGATCGTGGTACTGATGCACAGTCACTTCGTGTCCGATCAGCCGCGATGGCACCGAGTACGAGCGTGAGTTGACGCGGATAGTGCTCCAGCGCCGCACCTTCGGTTGCCACGTCGTGTAGCAAACAAGCGGCGTCTGCGGCAGCGGCTTCAGCTTCGGTAGCTCTTGGGCAAACCTGGAGGCGTTTGGACGGTTCAGGCGACGCTCCACGATCTCGTCCACAAAGGCCTGGTACGCTTCTGCCGATGCGAAGTCGCTACTACCACGCAATATCAGGGCTTGCTCCAAGACACGCTTGAGTCTGTCGTTGCGCTTCTCCACAACGCCGTTCTCGTGCGCGCGGCCTGGCGTTATCAGGCTCAGTTCCAGATCGAAGTGCTCGAGAACGCCGCGGAAGCGCTCGTTAAGGGCGCGGCCACGGCTACCTCGCAGATCGTGGGTTGCAGCCGTGAGATTGTCCGTTCTCAGGACACGGGTGACACCACCGATCACTTTGAAGGCTCGCTCCAAGCCCGCCGACAGGGCCTCGAAGCTTTCGCTGTAGGCGATCATCGTCCCCGTACGCTTGCTCGCACTGAGCACGAGGTTGAACAGCAGGTGATCGAACGGCGCACCGGCGATGGTGACGCCGAGCCCGCCGCAGTGCGTGAAGTCGGCGGCCGCTTCCCTGCCGAGCTCATGTATCTGCTCGAAGAAGACTTCTTTCGGTGGCCCCTCGAGCGCTCGCCAATCACGAACACGCCGCTGCAGTGTTCGCAGATGACCGTCCTCGAAGCGGCCTGGGTGATGATCATGAAGGTGCTCCAAGATCGTCGTCGCCTCCAAGCGCCTCTCTGTATCGGTGACCAGCAGCGGCACGATCTCCTCCTCCCACACCTCCTCGAACGGATCCTTGCGCGTACGCCACGTCCGCTTGGCTCGCTGCGATGGCAGCGCCCCCTGCTTCCACTTGCCGGCGCTACGCACGCTCATACCCGCCGCGGCTGCTGCCGCTTCCTGGCTTTGACCCCGGGCGAGACGCCGGCGCACAACCCTGACCTGTTGATCTGTGACCATGGCGCCACAGATCCTGTAAGTCTGTGAAATCGCAATACTTGCCTCGATCACGATCGGCAAAAATGGTTGGCGCCAATCGGCAAGAATAGTTGTCGTCGATCA
>PIVZ01001500.1 GCA_003354045.1 bacterium | reverse complement strand
TCCAGCAAGCGTTGCTCGAGTTCGACATCGCGGAAAGCGTGTCCCGACTCACCGGCAGCCGTGGGCAGTCCGTCGAGATAGCCGGTGGTCGCCAGCTTCACGGTCTTCATGCAAGTCTCGGCCGAAGTGCCGCCGATGACGAAACCCATGTGGTAAGGCGGACACGCGGCAGTGCCGAGCATCTTCATCTTCTCGGCCAGAAACTCCTCCAGACGCTCGGGCGTGAGCAAGGCCTTGGTTTCCTGGAAGAGAAAAGTCTTGTTGGCCGAGCCGCCGCCCTTGGCGACGAAGAGAAACTTGTACTCGTCTCCCGGCGTGGCGTAGAGCTCGACCTGCGCCGGCAAATTGGAGCCGGTGTTCTTCTCGTCGTACATATTGAGGGGAGCCATCTGCGAGTAGCGCAGATAGGTCTCCGTGTAGGTCTTGTGAATCCCGCGCGACAGGGACTCCTCGTCGTTTCCCGTGGTGAAGACGCCCTGCCCCTTCTTGCCCAACACAATCGCCGTCCCCGTATCCTGGCACCAGGGCAGCACCGTCCCAGCCGAGACCTCGGCGTCTCGGACCAGCTCTGTTCCCCTGAACCGGTCGTTGCCC
>PIVZ01000119.1 GCA_003354045.1 bacterium | reverse complement strand
TGGAGCGCGCGATCCGGGAGCGTATGAGCCTGCAGGATCTCGACACGCTGATGCCGCAGGAGTTGATCAACTACAAGCCGGTCTCGGCCGTCATAAAGGAGTTCTTCGGCTCGAGTCAGCTCAGCCAGTTCATGGACCAGACCAATCCGCTGAGCGAAGTCACCCACAAGCGACGGCTTTCGGCGTTGGGACCCGGTGGCCTCACGCGCGAACGAGCCGGATTCGACGTGCGCGACGTTCATCCAACCCACTACGGTCGCGTCTGTCCGATCGAGACTCCCGAGGGGCCGAACATCGGATTGATTTCCAGTCTCAGCACCTACGCGCGAATCAACGAGTTCGGTTTCGTGGAGACTCCCTATCGCCGTGCCGGAGGTGCCGGAGTCAGTGACGAGATCGTCTACCTGACGGCCCTCGAGGAAGAGGACCAGGTGATCGCGCAAGCCAATGCGCCGCTGGGCGACGACAACCGCTTCGTCCGTGACCAGGTGGCCTCCAGAAAGAAGGGAATCTCGCCGCAGGGAGAGCAGACCATGGACGCGACCGTGGTCGCGCCGGACGAGATTACGATGATGGACGTCTCGCCGAATCAGCTGGTAAGCGTGGCGGCCGGATTGATTCCGTTCCTCGAGCACGATGACGCCAACCGTGCACTCATGGGCTCGAACATGCAGCGCCAGGCGGTTCCTTTGCTGCGCGCCGATGCCCCGCTGGTCGGCACCGGCATGGAGGGGATCGTGGCCCGCGATTCGGGCGTGACGTGCGTAGCCAGGCGTGCCGGCGTGGTAGAAAGCGTCAGTTCCGAGCGCATCGTCCTGAGGGCCGAGAAGCCCGAAGGCTCGCACGACCCCGGGGTAGACATCTACAATCTCACGAAGTACCAGCGCTCGAACCAGAATACCTGCATCAACCAGAAGCCGATCGTCATTGCCGGCGAAAGAGTGGAACCGGGGGATGTGATTGCCGACGGGCCTTCCACGGAAACAGGCGAGCTCGCGCTGGGGCGCAACACGGTCGTCGCCTTCATGCCGTGGAACGGCTACAACTTCGAGGATTCCATCTTGGTATCCGAGCGGCTGGTCAAGGAAGATTACTTCACCTCGGTTCACATCGAGGAGTTCGAGTGTGTAGCCCGTGATACGAAACTCGGTCCCGAAGAAATAACCCGCGACATACCCAATGTCGGCGAGGAAGCGCTCAAGGACCTCGATGAGGCCGGCATCATCCGCATCGGCGCCGAAGTGGGTCCCGGAGACATCCTGGTAGGCAAGATCACTCCCAAGGGAGAGACCCAGCTGTCACCGGAGGAGAAGCTCTTACGGGCAATCTTCGGGGAAAAGGCCGGTGAGGTCAGGGACACCTCGCTGAGGATGCCGCCGGGCACCGAGGGCACCGTAATCGATGCCCGCGTGTTCTCACGAAAGGGCGTCAGCAAGGACGAGCGCGCGAGCCGCATCGAAGAGGATGTGCGGCGCAAGCTCGAGAAGGACCGCGGCGAGGAGCTGCGGATAATCCGCACGAATTCCAAGAGCGGTGTTCTTTCGCTGCTTGCGGAGTCCGAGACGGTGACCCGTATTGCGGACGACACTCGCAACGTGCTGCTGCCCAAGGGAGCCCGTGTGACCGCCGAAGTGCTGGCCGAGATCCCTGCGAGCTACTGGGCGGAGATAAAGATCGGCGACGAGACCATCGAGCAGGAGCTCGTGCGCATAGTCGATGCCATGAACTCCAAGAGTAACGCCATCAACAGCCAGTTCGACGCCAAGCTAGAGAGACTCTCCCAGGGCGACGAGCTCGCACCGGGTGTCATCAAGATGGTCAAGGTGTTTGTCGCCATCAAACGGCGCCTGCAGGTCGGCGACAAAATGGCCGGCCGTCATGGCAACAAGGGTGTCGTTTCCAGGATCGTGCCCGAAGAGGACATGCCGTTCCTCGAGGATGGAACGCCAGTCGATATCTGCCTGAATCCGCTCGGTGTCCCATCGCGTATGAACGTGGGGCAGATACTGGAAGCCCATCTCGGCTGGGCTGCCAAGAAGCTTGGCGAGAAGATCGCCGATACGAGCGCCGGCGGCGATACGGAGGCTTTGCGCGACTTGATGAAGCAATCCTACCAGGGGAGCGCGTCGGAGAGCTTCATCGAAGGGCTCGAGCGCGACGATCTGTACCGGTTGGCGAGCAAGGCCTCGCGCGGCATTCACGTTGCCACCCCGGTCTTTGACGGTGCCACCGAGGACGAGATCTTCAATCTGATCGCTTTTGCCGGGCTCTCGGAAACCGGACAGAGCAAGCTTCGCAGCGGCAAGGACGGACAGATGTTCGACATGCCGGTCACGGTGGGCGTGATGTACATGCTCAAGCTCCACCACCTGGTAGACGACAAGATCCACGCCCGCTCGACCGGACCGTACTCGCTGGTGACTCAGCAACCGCTGGGCGGCAAGGCGCAGTTCGGCGGCCAGCGGCTCGGAGAGATGGAAGTGTGGGCGCTCGAAGCCTACGGCGCGGCCTACACGCTCCAAGAGATGCTCACCGTGAAGTCGGACGACGTGGCCGGCCGTACGCGTATGTATGAAGCCATCGTGAAGAACGAGAACACGCTCTCTCCGGGTCTGCCTGAGTCGTTCAATGTAATGGTCAAAGAGCTACAATCGCTCGCACTCGACGTGACGCTCGTCGAAGACGAGGAGGCCGCTTAATGGAGAACTTGCTCACGCACCTGTTCGACAAGCCGAAGGATCCTCGCACCTACAAGGCTCTCAAGATCGGCATCGCCTCTCCGGAGACGATTCGCTCGTGGTCTCACGGCGAGGTCAAGAAGCCGGAGACGATCAACTACCGAACGTTCAAGCCGGAGCGCGATGGGCTGTTCTGCGCGAAGATCTTCGGGCCGACGAAGGACTACGAGTGCAACTGCGGTAAGTACAAGCGCATGCGCCACCGAGGCGTCGTGTGCGAGAAGTGCGGCGTCGAAGTCATCCAGTCCAAGGTCCGGCGCGAGCGGATGGGACACATCGAGCTGGCCACGCCGATCGCCCACATCTGGTTCACCAAGAGTCTCCCGAGCCGTATCGGGTCGCTGGTGGACTTGACGCTGAAGGAGCTCGAGAAGGTTCTTTACTACGAAAGCTACGTCGTGGTGGACCCGGGAGAAACCGACCTTGAGGAGAACAACCTGCTGAGCGAGATGGACTATCGTGCCAAGGTCCAGGAGTTCGGCCACGGATCTTTCGAGGCCGGCATGGGCGCCGAGGCGATCCGCAAGATCCTGCAGAGCACTGACATCGACACGCTCAGCGACGAGCTGCGCGGCGCGCTGGCGGACACCAAGAGCGAGGCCAAGCGCAAGAAACTGATCAAGCGCCTCAAGGTGGTACAGGCTTTCCAGAACTCGGGAGCGCGCCCGGAATGGATCGTGCTGGAAGTGATTCCGATCATTCCGCCGGACCTCCGGCCTCTGGTGCCGCTCGACGGCGGCCGCTTCGCCACCTCCGACTTGAACGACCTCTACCGTCGCGTGATCAACCGCAACAACCGGCTGAAGCGCCTGATGGAACTCAATGCGCCCGACATCATCGTGCGCAACGAGAAGCGCATGCTGCAGGAGGCCGTTGATGCGCTCTTCGACAACGGACGCCGCGGGCGCCCCATTACGGGGCCGAACAAGCGGCCGCTGAAGTCGCTCAGCGACATGCTCAAGGGCAAGACCGGCCGCTTCAGGCAGAACCTGCTCGGCAAGCGCGTCGACTACTCGGGCCGCTCGGTGATCGTCGTCGGCCCCGAGCTACGCCTGCACCAATGCGGGCTTCCCAAGAAGATGGCACTCGAGCTGTTCAAACCCTTCATCTTCGGCAAGCTCGAAGAGCGCGGTCTCGTCACCACCATCAAGAGTGCGAAGAAGATCGTGGAGAAGGAGAGGGCCGAGGTCTGGGACATCCTCGACGAGGTTATCCGCGAGCACCCGGTGATGCTCAACCGCGCCCCCACCCTGCACAGGCTCGGGGTGCAGGCCTTCGAGCCGCTCTTGATCGAGGGCAAGGCGATTCAGCTCCATCCGCTGGTGTGTGCGGCTTTCAACGCCGACTTCGACGGTGACCAGATGGCGGTTCACGTGCCGCTCTCCATCGAGGCGCAGGTCGAGACGCGCGTGCTGATGATGTCCACCAACAACATCCTCTCGCCCGCGCATGGCAAGCCGATCATCGTTCCCACACAAGACATAGTGCTGGGGCTCTACTACATGACCCGGCTGCGGCCCGGTGTGCTCGGCGAGGGGCTGGTGTTCGCGGACGTCGAGGAAGTACGTATCGCTTACGACCAGGAGGTCGTGGGCCTCCACGCGGGCATCAAGGTGCGTATTGACGGCGAGCTGGTGGACACCACCGTGGGGCGCGTTCTGCTCTACGAGGTTGTTCCCGACGACGTGGGCTTCGCGAGCGTCAATCGAGTGATGGACAAGAAGGCGCTCGGAGACCTGGTGGACGTGACGTACCGAGGCTGTGGCAACAAGGATTGTGTTCTCCTGGCCGACCGCCTGAAGGATCTGGGATTTGCGATGGCCACCAAGGCCGGCATCTCGATCGGTATCAAGGATCTTCACATACCGCAGAGCAAGCGTGCGCTTCTCGACGAAGCGGGTGGAGCGGTGCGTGAGATTCAGAAGCAATACGAGGCCGGCTTCATCACCAATGGCGAGCGCTACAACAAGGTGGTGGACATATGGGCTGGGGTTACCGACTCCATCGCCGACGAGATGATGTCGGGGATGGCGCACGAGATCTTCACGGATGAGGAAGGTAACTCCAAAGAAGTGGTCAGTTTCAACCCGGTGTTCATGATGGCGGACTCAGGTGCACGCGGCAGCGCGCAGCAGATTCGCCAGCTCGCCGGTATGCGCGGCCTGATGGCCAAACCGTCCGGCGAGATCATCGAAACGCCGATCACGGCGAACTTCCGTGAAGGGCTGACGGTACTTCAGTACTTCATATCTACCCACGGCGCGCGCAAGGGCCTTGCCGACACCGCTCTCAAGACGGCGAACTCGGGTTATTTGACCCGCCGCCTGGTAGACGTGGCGCAGGACTGTACGATCACGACACACGACTGCGGGGCGCTCGACGGGATCGAGGTCACGCCGCTCATCGAGGGAGGCGAGGTGATCGAGCGCCTCGGCGATCGTATCCTCGGCCGTGTCGCACTCGAAGACCTCGCCGACCCTTTTACCGACGAGACCCTGGTCGCGGCCAATACGGAGATCGACGAGGCCCTCGTCGAGATCTTGGAAGAGGCCGGAGTCGAGAAGGTCAAGATCCGCTCGGTACTCACGTGTCAGGCCGGCCGCGGGGTGTGCGTGCTGTGCTACGGCCGCGACCTTGCCCGTGGGCACCTCGTCAACGTAGGCGAGGCCATCGGAGTGATGGCTGCCCAGTCGATCGGAGAGCCCGGGACGCAGCTGACGATGCGTACCTTCCATATCGGCGGTACGGCCAGCCGGCGCGCCGAGCAGACCACGCTGGAGCCGCGCAACGACGGCGTGCTGAAGTTCCTCAACGTGGAGTCGGTCGAGAACCGCGAGGGGCACCTCGTAGTAATGAACCGCAATGCGGAGATCTCGATCGTTGAAGTCTTGGAGGAAGGGCAGCAGCGTGAGCGCGAGCGCTATCCACTCGTCCACGGAGCTCACCTGCTCAAGCGCGACGGAGACGCGGTCAAAGGACGCGAGCTGGTCGCCGAGTGGGATCCGTTCCTGACGCCGATCATAACCGAGGTGTCGGGTACGGTGCGCTTCGAGGACATTGTCGATGGCGAGACGATGGAAGAGCGGGTCGATCCCAACACCGGCTTGGCCACCAAGGTGATTACGGCCACCAAAGGGGCGAAGGACCGCCGCCCGCAGATCGTTATCAAGGACGCCGCCGGCAGAACGCTGACGCGCCCGCGCGGCGGCGAGGCGCGCTACGCGCTGCCCGAGGGGGCCTACCTCAACGTCGAGGACGGCCATGATGTCGAAGCAGCCGATATCGTGGCCAAGATCCCCCGTGAGACCACCAAGACCAAGGACATCACCGGCGGTTTGCCGCGTGTGGCCGAGCTCTTCGAGGCGCGTCGCCCCAAGGACGTGGCCGTGATCACCGACATCGACGGTGTCGTGAGCTTCGGCAAGGACACCAAGGGCAAGCGCAAGGTCGTCGTCACTCCGGAGGTCGGCGACCCACGCGAGTACCTGATCGGCAAGGGCAAGCACATCATCATCCAGGAGGGTGATTTCGTGAGGGCTGGACATCAGCTTCACGCCGGATCCTCCAACCCGCATGACATCCTGGGGGTGAAGGGCGAGAAGGCCCTGGCCGCTTACCTGGTGGATGAGGTTCAGGAGATCTACCGCTTGCAGGGCGTACGCATCAATGACAAGCACATCGAGGTCATTGTTCGCCAGATGCTCCGCCGGGTGAAGATCAAGGATACGGGTGAGTCGGATCTCCTAGTGGGCGATCATGTCGAGAAAGGCCGTTTCGAGAGGATCAACCAGGCGCTCCTCGAGGAAGGCAAGAAGCCGGCCATTGCCGAGCCGATGCTGCTCGGTATTACCAAGGCCAGTCTGGCCACCGAGAGCTTCATTTCGGCGGCCTCTTTCCAGGAGACGACGAAGGTCTTGACGGAAGCGTCCCTCAACGGGATGACCGACCATCTGGTCGGGCTCAAGGAGAACGTGATCATGGGACGACTGGTCCCGGCAGGCACCGGGATGGCGGCCTATACGGAAGTCGAGATAGACGTCCCAGGGGCCGGGGAGCAGGCCGAGGACGACCTCAGCCAGGCGCTCGAGGCGTGAGAATGGTGCCGAGAAGCGCGGAAACGGTAGGCGTATGCGCAGTTTGACGTGTACGGCTGCGGGGCATAACTTTAGCGATTCTTTATTTTCGCTGGCCGCGCATTAGTGAGCCGACTCGGCGCGGCCGGGGTGAACAAGGAGAGAAAGTGCCGACGATTAACCAACTCGTACGCAAGGGCAGGCGGAAGATTATCCGCAAGACGACCGCCCGGGCTCTGAACGCCTCGCCTCAGCGGCGCGGGGTGTGCACGCGCGTGTATACCTCCACGCCCAAGAAGCCGAATTCGGCGCTGCGAAAGGTGGCCCGTGTCCGTTTGACCAGTGGAATCGAGGTGACGGCCTATATCCCGGGCGTCGGGCACAACCTGCAAGAGCACTCGGTGGTGCTCATCCGCGGCGGCCGCGTAAAGGATCTTCCCGGCGTGCGCTACCACGTGGTCCGGGGCACGCTCGACACGGTGGGCGTGGAAGACAGGCGCCAGTCCCGATCGAAATACGGGGCCAAGAGGCCGAAGTAAACGGGGTTTCGGGAGAACAACCATGTCGAGAAAGGGACCGGCAAAAAAGCGGGATCTGCTTCCAGACCCGAAATACCACGAGAGAGTGGTGACACAGTTCATCAACTGCATGCAGATGTGCGGAAAGAAGAGCCTGGCCGAGCGCGTTTTCTACGGTGCGCTCGAGCTCGTAGAGAGTCGCACCAGCGAGAGCGGCGTCGAGATGTTCAAGCGCGCGCTCGATAATGTGAGGCCGGCCGTCGAGGTGCGCTCCCGCAGGGTGGGCGGCGCGACCTATCAGATTCCGGTCGAGGTGCGCCATTCGAGGCAGACCGCGCTCGCGATCCGTTGGCTGATCTCGCACGCACGTTCGCGCAGCGAGCGCACGATGAGAGACCGGCTGGCCGGCGAGCTCATCGATGCCGCCAACAGCCGCGGCGGCGCCATCAAGAAACGCGAAGATACTCACAGGATGGCGGAGGCCAACAAGGCCTTCGCCCACTATCGCTGGTAAAGGAGGGAGTGTTTCGCGCATCCGATGGCTCGCAAGGTCCCACTTCCACGAATCCGCAATATCGGCATCATGGCGCACATCGATGCTGGTAAGACGACTACGACCGAGCGGGTTCTCTATTACACCGGCATCAGCCACAAGATGGGCGAGGTCCATGACGGTGCGGCCGTGATGGACTGGATGGAACAGGAACAAGAGCGCGGCATCACCATAACCTCGGCGGCTACCACCTGTTCCTGGAAGGACCATCGCATCAACATCATCGACACACCGGGGCACGTGGATTTCACGATAGAAGTAGAGCGGTCTCTACGTGTGCTCGACGGGGCGGTGGCTGTTTTCTGCGCGGTCGGTGGTGTCGAGCCGCAGTCCGAGACCGTATGGCGTCAGGCTGACCGGTACGCTGTGCCGCGCCTC
Organism: bacterium; assembly: GCA_003354045.1. GTDB lineage: Bacteria > Desulfobacterota > Binatia > UBA1149 > CAITLU01 > PIVZ01. The sequence continues at coordinate 1,846 of PIVZ01000119.1, read as the reverse complement.
GCTTTCGTAAACAAGATGGACCGTGTCGGTGCCGACTTTACGGGTGTGGCGGAGCAGCTCAGGGAGCGCCTGCAGGCGCCGGCGGTGCCCATCCAGATTCCCATCGGCAAGGAAGAAGACTTCGTCGGCGTCGTCGATCTCGTCTCCATGAAAGCCATTATCTGGGATGAAGGTTCGCTTGGCACCGCCACCGAGGAGAGTGAGATTCCGGCCGAGTTGCTCGCGACCGCCAACGAGGCGCGCGAGGCGTTGGTCGAGGCCCTTGCTGACGTAGACGAGGCGATTCTCGAGAAGTTCCTGCACGGTGAGGAGGTCTCGGACACGGAGATCAAGCATGCGCTGCGCGTCGGAACCATCGGCATGAAAGTGTGTCCGGTGGTGTGCGGCTCGGCCTTCAAGAACAAAGGCGTGCAGACCCTGCTGGATGCTGTGGTCGACTACCTGCCTTCTCCGCTGGACATTCCGCCGATGAAGGGCGTGCATCCGGACGACCCGGACAAAGAGTTGATTCGCGAGGTCAAGGACGACGAGCCGTTCTCCGCGTTGGCCTTCAAGATCATGACCGATCCCTTCGTGGGTTCGCTCGCCTTCGTAAGGATCTATTCGGGACATTTGGCCGTGGGCGACACTGCGCTCAATGCGACTCGCGGCAAGAAAGAGCGCATCGGACGTTTGCTCAAGATGCACGCCAACAACAGGGAGGACGTCCGGGAAGTCTACGCCGGTGATATCGTTGCCGTGGTAGGGGCGAAGAACGCCACCACGGGCGACACCCTGTGCGCGCCGCGGGCCCCCGTGGTTCTCGAGAGCATCCGTTTCCCCGAGCCGGTGATCGCGGTCGCCATAGAGCCGCGCACCAAGGCGGACCAAGAGAAGCTCTCGATGGCTCTGCAGAAGATAGTGCGGGAGGATCCTTCTTTCCGCGTACGCACCGACGAAGAGACCGGCCAGACGCTGATCTCCGGAATGGGCGAGCTGCACCTGGAAATCATCGTCGATCGCATCACGCGCGAGTTCAACGTCGATGCCAGCGTGGGCAAGCCGCAGGTCGCGTACAGAGAAACGATCCGCAAGGAAGTCACTCAGCGTACACGTTTTGCCAAGCAGACTGGTGGACGAGGACAGTTCGCGGAAGTGAAAATAGACGTCTCGCCGCTTGAAGCGGGAGGCGGTTACGAGTTCGAAGACGCCATACGCGGCGGGGCTGTCCCGCGCGAGTACATACCGGCCGTCAACAAGGGCTGCCGGGAGGCGATGACGGCCGGGCCGCTGGCCGGCTACCCGCTCATCGACTGCCAGGTTCGCCTGACCGACGGTTCTTTCCACGACGTGGACTCATCCGAGCTGGCCTTCAAAGTTTGTGCCTCTATCGCGTTCAAGGATGCGGTGCGCAAGGCCGCCCCGGTGCTTCTCGAGCCGATGATGGCCGTGGAAGTGCTGGTGCCGGACGAGTACATGGGCGACGTCATCGGCGACGTGAACGGACGCCGGGGAAAAGTGGGCAGCATGGATTCACGTGCCGGGGTGCGCGTGGTGTCGGCGATGGTTCCGCTCGCCAACATGTTCGGCTACGCGACGGAGCTTCGCTCGCGTACGCAGGGACGCGCGACCTTTACGATGCAGTTCGACCACTACGATCCGGTTCCGAGTTCGGTCTCGGAGGAGTTGACGGCGCGCGCGGTGGGAGCGTGAGACACAGGCAGGGAGTATTCGGCGTAATCGCTGAGAGGAGACGAAGGGATGGCAAAGGCGAAGTTTGAGCGTACGAAGCCTCACGTGAACGTCGGGACGATCGGGCACGTGGATCACGGGAAGACGACGCTTACGGCGGCGATCACGCTGGTGC
>PIVZ01001499.1 GCA_003354045.1 bacterium | reverse complement strand
GCTACGGCCCCTGATGGGGAAAGGGGTTTGTATGCGCTCAGCGAGCAAAGTTCAAATCCTTTTTGAGCTTTCGTTGGCAAAGCGCCTAAACAGTTGGTCCTGTACTATACCTCGGATGCGTTCCCTTCCTGGACTCAGAGTGACAGTACCGGCCGCCTACACGGCGACCCTCGTCCTCTTGCTGGTCCACGCCTGGCACTACCGGTTTCTTTGTGACGACGCCTTCATCTCCTTTCGCTACGCCGCCAACCTGGCCGCCGGCGACGGCCTGGTCTTCAATCCAGGCGAGCGGGTCGAGGGCTACTCGAACTTTCTGTGGGTCCTGGTGCTGGCGGCTTTCCGCGTGGTGGGGGGAGCGCCGGAGACGGTGTCGCAGATACTGAGCCTGCTCCTGACCGGCGTGCTCTGGGCCGAGGTGGCATGGTTTGCCCGCCGCCGCGATTCTGACGGGTGGAGCCTCTTGCCACTGGTGTTCCTGGCCGCCACCCGCAGCGTCGCCGTATGGTCGACGAGCGGTCTCGAGACCCGGCTCTTCGAGGTGCTGGTCGTGGGTGCGGTGCTGCGGCTTGCCGTCGAGCTCGAAGACGGCGCCGT
>PIVZ01000118.1 GCA_003354045.1 bacterium | reverse complement strand
GGGCGGCGTCGATGATCGACCACAGGTGGATGAGCCAACCGAGGAGGACGATCCACAAAACACCGGCAAGAACGAAGTGAAGGACGGCCATCCCCAGCCGCCCCTGCAAGAGCTGACCTAATCCCGGAATGAAGAAGCTGCACAAGGCAGCCAGCACGTTACCGCCTGATCCTTGACCTGCCATCCAATTCGCTCCTCGTCGGGCACCGAGCATAGCACGGGAGCGGACCAGACTACCAAGTGCGGCGCGGGATGCACGGACCAAACCGGAGTGTCTCACCGAAGTTCCGCGATGACGATCTCACGGCCTGACCGCCGGGCGAGAAGGCTGGTGGCATTGGGGCGAGTGAGTGCCTACGCTTCCGGGTGTCGGCCGGAGATGAGCGCTTGCGGCCGATCGACCGGCAAGAGAGTCACATTGACCGAGGGAGGGGAGAGGAAGTGCCAGGACCGCTGAGCGGCTACCGTATCATCGACGTCACGCAGATGGTCTCCGGCCCGGCTGCTACGATGCTGCTGGGCGACCAGGGCGCGGACGTGATCAAAGTCGAGCCTCACGGCATGGGCGATCTCACTCGCGCGCTCGGCGGCAAGAAGCAGGGCCTGGCTCCGATCTTTGCCACCACCAATCGCAACAAGCGTTCGGTGGTGATCGACCTGAAGGACAAGCGGGGCATCGAGCTGCTCGAGCAACTGGTGGCCAACGCCGACATGTTCGTACAGAACTTCAGGCCGGGCGCTGTCGAACGCATGGGTATCGGCGAGAAGGCGCTGCGTCTGATCAAGCCCGACCTCGTCTACGTCTCGATAAGCGGCTTCGGCGAATCCGGTCCCTACGCGCACAAGCGTGTCTACGACCCGGTAATTCAAGCTCTCTCCGGTCTGGCCTCGATCCAGGCCGATCCCGAAACCGGCCGCCCGAAGATGCTGCGCCTGATCGTCCCCGACAAGGTGACTGCGCTTACCGCCGCGCAGGCGATGACGGCGGCGCTGCTGGCACGCGAGCGAACCGGCGAAGGGCAGCACGTGCGCCTGGCGATGCTGGATGCGATGATCTCCTTCCTGTGGCCCGAGGGGATGGCGGCCTACACGTTCGTCGACCCCGACGGGCCTGCGATCCGCCAGTTCAGTGCCAGCGATCTCGTGTTCGAGACGGTCGATGGCTACATCACGGTGGGGGCCGTGTCGGATGCGGAATGGACGGGCATGGCTCGCGCGCTGGGGCACAGCGAGTGGCTGGACGACCCGCGCTTTCAGACCCCGGGCGGGCGTCTGCGAAACTTCGGTGCGCGCGTCGATCTCGTGGCCGGCATCATCCGGACGAAGACCTCGGCCGAGTGGCTCGAGCTTCTCGACGCCGAGCAGGTGCCATGCGCCCCCATCCTCACGCGCGAGGACCTACTCGAGGACGAGCAGGTTGCGGCCAACGAGCTGATAGTCGAGTCCGAGCATCCTCACGCCGGTCCCATGCGCCAGACCCGTCCTGCGGCCAGGTTCGAGTCTACTCCGGCCGAGATCAGGTTGCCGGCGCCGCTGCACGGTGAGCACACCGACGAGATACTTGCCGAAGCGGGCGTTTCTCCCGAGCGCCTGGCCGAGCTCCGCGCGGCCGCGGTCATCGCGTGAGCACCAGCAGCGGTGTCTAGCAGTCCGGTGCGTTCGCACGCGCGACTCACATACGTTACCTGCCCGCGTGCTACTCGCAGGTGTATGAGCGAGCTTGTTTACGGGTTGCCGCGATCCTTTTCAGGACGGCGCCGCCCGAGTGCTCTCCCACCTCTGACCGGACGAGCCTGACGCGCCATCCGGCGCGCACGCCAACGCCTCCATTGCCGTCGATTACGGTGTCCTCGGCGCGGACGGTCTCATAGGCCGAGATTCCGTCTCCACCGTTGTCGCGGATCGTGACTCCTTTGACCCGCACCCTGGTGCCGGCGATACCGTTGGCGGCAAACCCGCTGATCACCCCCGGCCCGACGATCTCACACTTCGTTCCTGCACTGCAGCGCACCCCGGCCAGGCCCTTCGTTTGTTCCGGCGAGGCCTCCGAGAAATCGGCGAACGCCGTTATGCTGTGCCCGTTTAGCTCGAGCCGAGAGTCGTCGGACAACACGACGCCGCCATGGTCAATCGGGCAGGCGAGATTTTCAGCCAGATAGCCGGTATCTCCTTCGGGGATGAGCTGCTCGCAGGCGATGACCTCGACGTCGGCGCGCGCATGCTGCGCGAATACGACGACGCTCGAGTGAGCCAAGAATATCGAGACGAATAATAGGGTGAAACTACGTCGTGGATTGTACTTCATGTTTGCATCCTCCGTCTTATTTGCGACGCACAAAGCGGCGGCCGAAGCGGCTACCGACCCATGCCCTGTCCGGGGTCTCGGCTCCGTCGCGTCGGTGGCGAGACGGCCGCAACTCATCAGAAAGTACGCCTGCTACCAGCGGCGGTCAAGAAATCTCGGCCGGCAACAGAAGCCCCGGCCTGTACCATGAAGCGCTTCAAACAGCCTCCGGCTTGCAACCTACCGAGCCGATGGTCTAACCTCCAAAGAAGCGGCGCACCCGAGGCCGACCTGCCGCGTTTCCGAGCTCCTAAAGGGGGATGCCCACATGGTTTGGACTCCGTCTCGGATTTCTTGCGGATTCTGTACCCTGGCGCTGGCCGGCGTCCTGCTATTTCCGGCTACCAGCTTCGGTGGCTTCGGCGATTGCGGGCAGCCCTCGAGTTCCGGCGATAGGCCGTCTACGACTGATGCATTGGTCGTGCTCAAGCAAGCCGTGGTCACCGTCAAGACCTGCGCGTTGTGTGTATGCGATGCCAACGGCAACGGCCGTATTGATACCACGGATGCCCTCATCGTCCTCAAGAGGGCGGTAGGGCAAGAGATCATCCTTAGCTGCCCAGACTGCCTCTCGTGCAACGAGACCGAGGTGCCTGAGTGCGGCGGCGACTGCCCGGATGGCAAAACTTGTGAGATCGATCCCTGGGAAGGGGATTGGTGCGAGTGTCTCAGCGACTGCCAACTCAGCGGCGCCCCTACCTGCGGTGGCGATTGCAGCGGTGTGGACGAGGGGCTGGATTGCAGCCTTGTTACCCTGACCTTCCCGGATGAATCGAGCGAAGAAGAGTGTGAGTGCCTACCTTCGGATCTCACGTCCTGTGGGCAGTCCGCCTTCCCGACCTGCGGCGGGGTGTGTGCGCCATCCCAGGTCTGCATTCCCGACAAGGTCGGCAACTGCGTTTGCGAGATCCTGCCGTTGCAGGGGACGTGCGCGCAGGCCGACGCACCGGCCTGCGGCGGCACCTGTGATCTCAACTTCATCTGCGATGAGAGCCCGGCCGGTGGTTGCGAGTGTGTGCCTTATGGGGGTGGGCCGAGAAGCTGCGAGGTCGAGTCCGACTTCCCGACCTGCGGCGGCGCCTGCCCTAACGGTGAGGTCTGCACGGCCGAGACCCTCGGAGTGTGCGAGTGTCTTGCTCCTTGCGAGGCGGGGCAAGCGCCGGCCTGTGGCGGCGAGTGCCTGTGGCGGGGTGCGGTCTGCGAGCAGATGACGATCAGGGTCGGCGAGCTGACGATCGAGATGTGCGAGTGCGACGATGTGGGCGGGAGTTCCACGACGACGACCACCACCACCACTACCACCACGACAACGGGAAGCACGCCGAGCAGCACGGTATTGTCCGTTGATCACTGCACACATCGGCCGGTGCCGACCTGCGGCGAGGGTTTCTGCGGGCCGGGTGATCTCTGTGAGACCCCTACCTGGGGAGGAGACGACTTCTGCTCTTGCCTCAACAGCTGCCAGTTGGCCGGCGCGCCGGTTTGCGGAGGAGAGTGCAGTGGCGACCCAGGCCTACAGTGCCAGCAGCTTTCGATTGCGCGGTCCGGTGAGCCGGGGCTTACGATTGGGCAGTCCCGTGAGCCGGTGCAGGCGGTATGCGAGTGCATGCCGCCGGGTGCGGTGAACTGCGAGGTATCGGCTGCCCCCGCCTGTGGAGGCATCTGCGCCCCCGGACGGCTTTGCGCGGACGACACTCATGGGGGCTGTGTCTGCGAGGTATTGCCGGTGCAGGGTGGCTGCGCTCAGGCACAGCCGCCGCTTTGCGGAGGCTCTTGCGGTGGGGGTGAGCTCTGTCTGCCCGACGGCCAAGGGGCGTGCTTTTGCTCGGGTTACGGCGGAGGTCCGGTGAGTTGCACGACGGGTGCCGAGGCGCCGACCTGCGACGGCTCCTGTCCCTTCGGCAAGATATGCGCTGTCGGCCAGCTCGGCGATTGCGAATGTTTGGATCCATGCAGGATCAGGGAGGCGCCCGCCTGTGGTGGCGGCTGTCGCTTCGAAGGCGATGACTGCGTGGCGGCCACCACCACGATCGGAGCGGTCTCTCTCGATCTTTGCGTGTGCGCGTTCGTCGGGGTGCACTGAACAGCCCGCCGTGCGCTGTCTCGATCAACGACAGCGCACAGGGGGCATGATCATCCGGCCCGCGGACGGGTAGGCGGCCGTTCGACGTCGGCGTCTACGGCAGTGCCACGTCGAACGGATCGAAGGTGAGGGTGGCACCGTCACCGACGCGCAGCTGGCCGGTCCCTCCACTCGCACCGCCGTACATTGCGCCCGACCACACGCTATTGGCATTGATGGTCATCTGCTGGTCGGGGCAGATCACCGTCCCGCTGCCGGTGTTGCCCTGGCCGATCGAGCAGTTGCCAGTGTCGCTGGCATAGCTCATGTAGAAGATCACGTGGTCGGCCTGCAGGTCGCCTGTCAGACTGAAGGTCCAGTTGGGTCCCGTGTTGAAGCGGCGCGAGATGCGCAGGATCATGATCGTGTCGGCGTTATTACCGCCGTCCAACTCGATGACGACGTTGGACGCCGTGCCGTTCAGGTACACCATGTCGATGACGTTCAGGCCGCCTACAACGCTAGCGACTATCGCCGGCGGTTGCGGTGCGCTTGTCACGTTCAGATAGGCCGAGGCGAGGTCCGCCGTTTGCGTCAAAAGTCCGATCGCGGTCGCCGTGGTGGCAATCCCGGCCTGGGCGGCCGTGCACTCGGCAATGCGGCTGTCGGTGCCGGTGGTGTCGTAGAACGTCGGCGGCGGAGTCTTGGACAGGTGTTGCCCGGCGCCCACGGCGTCGAAGCCGGGAAGACCGGGCAAGTCTACCCCGGGCTCGCCCGCCTCGACCTTGACGTTGTTGGTAACGATGTCTCCGGCGTCATAATCGGCGCCGTCGCCGATGGTTATTCCCACGGCTGGATCGCCCCCGTCATCGCCGACGGTTATCAGGTCGCCGCCGGAGGTCGTGGTCACGGCGATATCGGCTTGCACGCCACACCAGTCTCCGCCGACGAGAATGGCCGCCGGACCCGTCACCAGCTTCGTGTTCTTGAGGCTCGAGCCCACCGCCAGCCACTGGCAGGCCGGTCCCGTGACTACCCAGCTCGTTCCGGTGCATGCCGCGGACTGACACTCCGAGGCCGTGCTGCATTCGTCGAGGTCGTCGCAGGGGTCGCCTTCATTGGCCGGCGTCTGCTCGCAGGTGCCGGCGCCGTCGCAGGTCGGTTCCGCGCAGTCTGTAGGTATCCCTGTGCACGAGGTTCCCAGCGTCTCGAAGACACAGCTCCCATCGCAGCACTCGGTCCCGTCGCAGTCCTCGGTGCCGATCCAGGTGTGGAGGTCACCGCAGGTGGCATCGTCGCAGCTGTCCACGCACGCATCCGTGTCCACGGTGTTGCCGTCGTCGCACTCCTCGCCGGCCGGCGTGTTCTCGTGGCCGTCGCCGCATGCCACGGCGGTGCAGTCCGAATCACAGGTCACCGTGTCGATGCCACCCTCGTCGCAGTCCTCGCCGGTGTCGACCACGCTATCGCCGCAGCTCGGGTTCGTGCAGTCGGTGCGGCAGGCGTCCGGCTCGCTATCGCTGTTGCTGTCACCGTCGTCGCACTCCTCGGTGCCGCTATCGTTCGTGATGCCGTCGCCGCAGAATTCCAGTATGCAATCGGCTGTGCAGCCGTCGAGGTCGGCCGTGTTGCCGTCGTCGCACTCCTCGCCCGGGTCGGTCACACCGTTGGCGCAGGCCGGACAACTCCCGTCGACGCTGTCGTCGTCGAAGAGCTCGCAGTCACGCTCGAGTCCGTAGGCCGCGTTCGCGGTGCGGCACACCCGGCACTTTACGCGCAGACCGATGCAGGCGGCCAGGTCTGAGACGCTCAGTGGAAGAGACAGGCCATAGCGGTCGCAGATCTCGTTTACCCCGTCGAGCCCCGGGAACAAGCTGGCGACGCTGCTGTCCGGACATCCGCCACTTCCCAAGGTGCCTTCTACTTTGCTTACCGCCTTGGCCACCTTGTCCTTGGCATCGGTGTTGATCGCATCCAGGCAGGTCTCGACGTTGGCGGTGCTCGCTATCGACTCGTCCTTGAGGCCGAGCTTCACGCACTTGTCGAACTCCTTGTTCATGGTGTCGGAGATCTTGCGCAATTTCTTGGCGACCCCGGAGGTGCAGCGTCCGCCGGGATCGTCGCCGGCGTTGGCGGTCAGCGTGGCAGCCAGGTCGGTGCCGTAGTGGTCAAAGAAGAAAGCAAGCGCCTCTGTTCGGTGCCACTGCGCGGCGGTGGTTCCATCCACGAAGGCGAAATCCGGCGTGCTCGGCGGATCACAGAACTTGGTGTCCTGCTCGACTACCTTCGTACTGGCCTTGTCTACCTTGCCCTTGAGGTCTGCAGTCAGGCAGTCCTGGGCGTCAACGCCGTCAGGCAGCTTGCCGGCGACCCCTTTCTTGATGCATTGGGCACCGTCGTTGATGATGGTGCTCGAGACCTTGCGGGCCTTACCGATGACCTTGTTCAGACACTTCTGCTGCCCCTTGTCCTGGATCTGCCCCAGCGCGACGGCGGGGACGACGACGAGAAAACTCAGGCAAAGAGAGACGGCTTGAAAACGCTTCATGTGATCTACTCCTCAGAGGGGCACCCCTCCGTGTGGGGGGAGGCGCCGCAAGATGCCGAACGAGACTAGAAGTATCCTGCTAAGGACGGAATTGGCAAGGGGTTTCTCGCTCGGCCGGGGGTCCTTCAAGGGATGCTCAGGCGTACACCGGCGTGGACCAGAACCGGTCCACCCAGGCTCACACGCCCGTCGGCGGTCTTGGCGACCGCGTATTCCCGGTCGAAGAGGTTCTCGGTTCTCAGGAATATTTCCCAATTATCGCCGATGCGCTGCGACACGGCGGCGTCTACTACCACGTAGCCGCCGAGCTCGCGGGAGTTGAGGTCGTCCTCGTACTGTGGCCCCAGATAGCGGACTTGCACGCTGGCGATCATGCCGCTGGGGCGCTCGTAGGCGGCCCTAGCCACGGCCTGATGTTGCGGGACCTGCGGGATGCGGTTTCCCTCTATAGCCGGGTTGGCCCTGGCCGAGGCGATGCGAGTGTCGCTCAGCAGGTAGCTCACTCTGAACGAGACGTCGGGATGGGGCCGGTATGTGACTTCGGCCTCGAGGCCGCGGATGCGGGTGCGATCGAGATTCTTCTTCTGCCGGCAGACGCCACCGGCCGGAACGAAGCCGCAGGGCTCCACGACCCCTGGTCCCGGCGCAACGGTCACGTTGGCCACCGAGTCCTCGACCTCGTTCCAGTAGCCGCCGAGCTTGGCGTCGATCGTCGCGCCGAGATAATCGATGCCGGCATCCACTCCGGTAAGCCGCTCGGGGTCGAGCCCCTCATCAGGCTCGTTGAGGTCGTTGCGGACGCGGTAGGGACGGTAGAGCTCGTTTATGGTCGGGGCGCGAAAGCCTTGATAGAAAGACGCGCGCACCGAGAGCGTGTCGGTTGCATCGAAGACGCCGCCGAGCTTGGGACTGAAGATCAGCTCATCGCGGCTGTCGAAGACATCATCAAGCAATGTTTCGCCGGTTTCCAGATCACCTTCCGTGCGCCCTCCGTCGCTCGAACGCCAGTAGTCGACCCGTGCGGCTGCGCTCAGGTGCCAGCGGTCCGATGGGGTGTAGAGGTCCTGCACGAACAACCCGGCCAGCGCCTGCTCGCCACCGGCCCGGCGGCGCCGTGTGAACTCACCGTCGATGAAGCGGTATTCCTCGTTGGTTTCGCCCTCGGTCCACAGATAGTCGAGGCCGCTGGTTACCCGGTGACGCTCGGCCAGTGCCCGCGACCACAGGAAGCCCGCGCCGACAGCCGTCGACGGCACGTCGAACTGGTCGAGGGCCGGCTGCTCGGAGTTGCGGTCGGCGGCCTGGCTCGAGAAGGCGCTCTCGAAAGTCTGGTCGTTCAAGAAGAAGTCCAGAGTCCAGTAGTTGCCGCCGCCCTCGTCGGCAACGAGCCCGGCGCGTAGGTAGGCCGAGTCGGTCGCGGTGCTCGTGAGGTGGGTTCCGGCGTTTCTGTCCTCCGTGAAGTACTGGCCGCGAACATGGGCCGTCAGCCCCGGGGTTACGGGGTAGTCCACTCGAAGACCGAGCGAGCCGTGCTCGGAATCGACACGGGTGTCGATCTCTCCTCGCCGGTCGTCGGCGAGTATGTGATAGCCGTCGGTGTGGAAGTACGCGGCGTCGAGAAGGAGGCCGGCCTTACCGATGCTCTCGCTGGCGATCGCCTGCAAGTTCGCCGTGCCGTTGTTGCCGCCCTCGGCGTACAGGCGCGCGCGCTCAGCGTTCGGTGAGGTGGTGATGATGTTGATGACGCCGGCCATCGCATAGTTGCCCCACACGCTGGAGCCGCCGCCACGCACGACCTCCACACGCTCGATCTTCTCGGTGGGAACCTTGCTCCAGTAGACCCAGCCGCCGAACGGGTCGTTCAACGGCACTCCGTCGAGCAGCACCAGCGTTCGGCTGACCGCGCTCGGCCCCACGCCACGAAGTGAAACGCCCTGGGTGGGCGGAGCCGCGACCAGGCTACTCGAGCGCCTGAAAAGACTGAAGCCGGGTATCGAGCGAAGAAGGTCGTCGAGAGTCTGCGCCGCCGAGCGGTTGATATCCTCCTTTGTGAATATGGTGACGTTTGCCGGAACCTCCGTGAGCGGCTGTTCCGTGCGGCCCGCGGTTACGACGATCTGCTCGATCTCCGGGGCGGCTTGCTGGGATTCGGGCTCGTTACTTTCTGCTTCCGCGACCTCACCGACGGCGATACAGGGCCTTGCCATGCCTGCGAGCACGAGGAGGCATATCCCAGTCAGCATTGCGCTGGCTTGCAGGCGTCTCACGTTCTGTCCCGAGCCCCGACCTTACTCGCTCTGGGTCAGGAACTCGGACATGCCGTAGCCGACGCGATCGCCGCAGCGCCACTCGGTCATACCTTCGCCGATGTTGGTCGTGCGGCCCTGGCGGCGGTTGCGAAGCGGGATGAAACCCTTCACGTCCCCTTCGATGCGCAGCTCTTCGCCCTTGCCGGTCTTCACCTTGGCGACGAGCCCCGTGTGATAGAGACCGTTATCTTCATAGGTAGCCTCGACCTCGACCTCGCTGATGTCGTCGACTTCGTCACCGCGCACCACCACGCCACCGATGATCATATTCTTGCCTTCCGCGTCCCGTTGAATCATCATCACCATGGCACCGAAGTCCTCGCCGAAGTTCATGGTGAGCCATTTGTACTTATTGATGGCCTGCCAGTAGCGCGGACCCCAGGAATGATCGCGCAGACCGAGACCGTTGATCGAGATCGTCTTCCCTTCTAGCTCGATCCTTCCCGTGACCTTCATGTGCTGTTCGTAGTGGGCCGCCGCGAACTGTTCCTCGGCGGGCGTATCGGCCTCCCGGGTGTTCTTGGCCTTGCCGTACATGGGGCCGACCGCTTCGTGAACGAGATCGAACGCGATCTCCTTCCAGGGGTTTTCCTTGAACGCCTTGCGCGGGTCGGCCATGGCGCGCGGCTCGCTGAGCTCGACCACCGGGCCTTTGTAGGCGGTCCGCAGCTTGTCGGAGGGCTCGATCACCTCGAAGCGCAGGCCGGCGGCGTCGAAGGCGTCGTTGCTCGCGATCTCAGGGCGCTGAAACATGAAGAGGACGCGGCCATCGGGAAGGTAGATGCACACGCTCATCTGGGCGTGGCCCTCCTTGGCGCGGTTACCGATCCGCAACCAGCCGCCGA
>PIVZ01001498.1 GCA_003354045.1 bacterium | reverse complement strand
GGTCAGCTCCTCGACGAACCCGGCCTCGTCCGGGCAGCCGGGGAGCGGGCGGTCATCCTGCTACAGCGGTCGCTTGGGCGTGGCTCGTTCGGCTTCGAGTCGGACGCTGCGGGAGCCACGCCCTTCGTTCCCGGTTTCTTCCGGGGCGTGGCGGGAATCGCCTACGGATTGTTGCGGCTCGCTCATTCTGCGGAGTTGCCGTCCGTGCTGTCGTTCACACCGCTGGATGGCGGCCGGCAGGCATCGCAGACTTGACGCGGAGACTGTCACGAGAGGCGCGGTGCCCCGCCTGATCTGCAGATCACGACGGGCCACCGCACGATTCAACGACATCACCCGTGGAGGTGGGGAATGCGTTTCCCTGTGCGCCTCGTCGGACGCGTGGTCGTCATGGTCGTGGGCATCGGTGTGTTCTTCTCGCCGTTGCCGCTCGCCGGCCAGACCAGCCACGAAATCGGCTCGACGATCTACTCCGACCCCCCGATCTACTCCGGCAGACGAATCTCGCTCCTCGATGCGGTTCGCATCACCCTCGCCCATGAGCCGAACATCCGCTTGCAGGAGGCGGATGTGATGCAGAAGCAGGGGATCGCG
>PIVZ01001497.1 GCA_003354045.1 bacterium | reverse complement strand
GGGGTGTCTCCAGAGCGGATGGTATCGGGCGACTGAGGGGCGTTGTTTGGCGACTCTTGCGGTGGGGTCTAGTCGGGCGGCAACCCCCGCTCGACACGGCGGAGTTCCCGGACTTTGAGCACGATCTGGTATTCGTAGATCGCCTGGAGCATGCAGTAGGTCAGGCCCGCGCGGCCGTCGAGGATGCCGAGTTTGGCGAGGTACATGTAGAGGAACTTGAGGACAGGCCTCCCCGGCATGCGGAAGGAGATGTTTTTGAGTTCGAGTCGGCGGGTGTTGCGGTCGCGGGCGAAGAGGTTGCCCGGGCGTACGGGCTGGTCGGCGAGGGCGCGGACGGTCTCCTTGGCCTCGTAGGTCGAGTAGCGGTTGTGGCGCTCGAGCCACTCGCCGAGCCCCTTGCTGAAGTTGTAGTGCAGGAAGTGCTCTTTGAGGTAGCCGGTGTTGCCGTCAACGGTGGGGACGGGGTTGGCGAGCCGCGCGAAGCGGATGTGCGGCGGCTGGAAGAACCGCATGATGTTGCCGGGGGGCATGGCGTGCCGGAGCCATTTGCCGCAGAAGTAGTTCTTGCGGCCGCAGTAGTAGGCGACGGGGTCGC
>PIVZ01001496.1 GCA_003354045.1 bacterium | reverse complement strand
CCTGCCAGACGATGATATCCATCGTCTGGCCGGACTGATTGCCGACCTGGGTCAGGAAGAGCTGGATCTCGCAGATCTGGAAGCCGCCCTCGAAGCGCTCGGCGAAGGCGCCGAAGTCCGGGGTCTGGACGCCACCCATGGTCCACGTGTAGGCGTTCTCGAACGAGAAGTCGTGGCCGTAGAGCAGGTTCGGTCCGCAGTCGACCAGATTCTGCTCGACCTCGATGCTTCCCCCGAGGGGGGGAGCCGTGATCGCGCTCGCCTCCGCCCCCGGGATGTCCGCGGCGAGGGCCGCGGTGGCGGCACACATCGCCGCCATCGCTGCCGCCACCATCGTCGCCCTCGTCAGCTTCGCCGCCTTCGTCATGATGAGAGTCGTGCGTGTGAGATTCATGATTCGTTCCTCTCTCTTGCTCATCTCTCTTGCTCTTCTGCTCATCATGCTACTTGAGAAGGACGAACTTCTGCGACTTGGTGAATCGCCCGGCCTGGATGCGGTAGAAGTACGTGCCGCTTGCCAGACCGTCGGTGGCGAGGTTCGCCGTGTACCACCCCGGCGCCAGGACGTCGTCGACCAGCGTCCGGACCACGCGGC
>PIVZ01001495.1 GCA_003354045.1 bacterium | reverse complement strand
AAGAGGGGGATCTACGCGGTCAACTTCTCCAACGGGCAGGTGCAGATCGGCGCCGGCGACTTCAGCTTCTATGTCAGCTCGGGGTATCTGATCGAGGACGGCAAGCTGACCGCGCCGGTCAAGGATATCAACCTGATCGGCAACGGCCCCAAGGCGCTCGAGCAGGTCTCGCTGGTCGGGAACGATTTCGCCTTCTCGCGCTCCGGCTGGGGATGCGGCAAGGCGGGGCAGTTCGTACCGGTCAGTCTCGGCCAGCCGACCCTCAAGATCGACCGCTCGGTGACCATCGGTGGGGTGGACAACGGCTAGCGCCGGGGAGAGGAAGAGAATGCCCAGCAACGAACAGCAAGATCTCGCCCGGTGGGCCTGCGATCAGGCCATCCAGGCCGGCGCCAACCAGGCGCGCGTGAGTGTCGCGCGCAGTCGCCGCACCTCCCTCCAGTACCGTGACCGGCAAGTCGACACACTCCAGGAGTCAACCAGCAAGGGGCTGACGCTCACCCTCTATCATGAGAGCAAGTACTCGACCAACGATACCAACGACCTGCGGCGGACGGCGCTCCTGCCGTTCATCGCCGAGTCGCTGGCGATGACGC
>PIVZ01001494.1 GCA_003354045.1 bacterium | reverse complement strand
CGGCGCCGAGCCGCCCGCAAGGGGGCCGAGCCACAGGACCTTCGGCAAGGTCGAGACACGCACGAGCCCCGGGGCGCTGCGAATCAGCGGCGGGGTCACGCCGTCAGCGAAGGTGATGCGGACAAAGATCTCGAAGAGCCCCGAGGTCTCGCTGCTGAATTCGGTTGATATCTCGGTGAGGGCCGTGGGCGGGCTGAGCACCGGGATCTCGGCTCCGATCGGTTGGAAAGTGGAGTCGACGGCCTTAGCGAAGACATCCACAAGACCGACGGATTCCGGCACGTTGGTCGCCCAGGTCACGTCAACGGTCTCATCCACCGTGCCTACCGGTGACGGCGAGATCGACGCGGTCGAGCCGGGTTCGGTCACTTCGAGAAGGCCGTTCCGTACGAGGACCACCTTTCCGATGGCATACGCGACGACTTCGGCGTTCTTGCCGTCGCGGATTCGGGCGCCAATGTAGTAAGTGCCGTCCTCCTGGATGTTCGCCGTGTCCAACGCGACCGACGTGGTCGTGTCAGCAAGATTGACGGAGATCGGGAACGTTCGGTTCGTCGCACTCCGGTCATCGTCGTAGAAGATGTCCAGCCAGTTCG
>PIVZ01001493.1 GCA_003354045.1 bacterium | reverse complement strand
GTGCGGGAAGAGAGACACGCCGGTCACCTTGCACCAGCCGGCTGAGAGGCCCACCTCACGTGCGGAACTGCCGTTGTGGCGGGTGAACCACGTCACGGGATTACGCTGCTCGGGGCGGTCCCACATGATGATGGGCGGGGCCCCCATGTCCTCGGCGGTCACGAAGAAGTAGAAGGCAGCCTGGTATGCCACACTCACCTCGATGCTCTGCGCCTTCGGCAGCACCTTCGCCCGGAACTTCTCCCAGGTAATCTTGGTCGAGCCGCCGAGCAGATCCGCTTGAGTCCCCTCACCCTTCGCCTTCAGGTGCCCGAAGACAGAGCCGTCCTTGAACGTAGGCTTCGAGTCCTTGGGCTGCCAGAGCAACGTGACGTCCTCGAACCGCGCGAGCCGCCGCTTCAACGAGTTGGCGATGCCGAGCTTGGCTACGATCTCTTCGCCCCGCTTGATGTTCCCCGCCGTGGGCGCCGCCTGGGGGCGCTGGTACTGCAGCGGATGCATCTTCGCAGCGAAAGCACGCGACACGTCGGCGTATGGCTTGCCCTCGGCGATGTCGTCGAGAAGCGTTCCGATCATAGAGCTGCGGACGTGGGCGA
>PIVZ01001492.1 GCA_003354045.1 bacterium | reverse complement strand
CCCTCGCCGCCGCCGTCATTGATCACCGTCGTGCAGTACTCGCGGGAATCGCACTACTGACGGTTCTCGCCGCGGCACAGCTTTCCTCGCTCCGGTTGGACGCGTCCGCCGAAGGTGTACTGCTCGACAATGACCCAGAGCGCGCTCTGGTCAAGGAGCTCGGCTCCAGCTTCGGCCTCGACGAGATCCTCATCGTCGCCATCAACACCGGCGACGTCTTCACCACTACAGTTCTCGAGAAAGTAGAGAGGATCTCCTCGTCCTTGTGGGAACTCGACGGCGTCGTGGATGTGATCAGCCTGACAAGTGTACGCGACATACGAGGAACGCCCCAGGGGCTCGAGGTACCCCCTCTCGTGGACGGGATTCCGACCTCGCCCGAAGGTCTCGACCGTCTGCGCAGGCGTGCGAGCAACAACCCGCTATACCTAAGGCATTTGGTTTCCGCCGACGGTCGGACCACTGCCATCAATGTGTTCCTGGAAACCCGCCCCGACGACAACGAGTACCGCGCGCGACTCGTCTCCGAACTGCGGCTCATGATCGAACGAGAGCAGGGCCCCGAATCACTCTACCTAGTCGGGATCCCGCGGACC
>PIVZ01001491.1 GCA_003354045.1 bacterium | reverse complement strand
CGAGCGACGTCGCGACGACCGGTCTCTTCGTCACCCTCAAGATCGGCGAGGGTTGGCGCGGATGGATCGGTCTCGTCGAAGAGCAGCCGTCACTCCACTCCGCCGTCCGGGAACTCACGGTGCAGGCCGCGGCACACGATCCCCGCTTCAAGCCCGTCGCCCCCGAGGAGCTGCCGCTGATCGCCATCGGCCTCAGCGCCCTCACGACCCCCGAAGAACTCACGGATACCGAGTCCATCGAGATCGGCCGCGACGGCCTCATCATCGAGCGAGGAACTCGTCGCGGTCTTCTGTTGCCGGAAGTTGCCGAGGAGTTCGGCTGGAGCCGTCAGGAGTATCTCGCGCAAATCTGCGAGAAGGCCTTCCTGCCGCCGGGCGCGTGGCAGGAAAGCGACTGCACGCTCTTTCGATTCCGCTCGGTTCTCGTCAGCGAGAGTTCGCGTTGAATCCTGGCCCGGTGTTCGGCAGCGGTTGATCGAGGAGCGGCGTGTAGCGTTTGGCTCGGTCGATTCGCTTCGTCAGCTGGATCACGCGTTTTCCCAACCGCTCATTGAGCCGTATGGAATCCGGCGGTAGAGTCTTCAGAATATCAATCG
>PIVZ01001490.1 GCA_003354045.1 bacterium | reverse complement strand
CTGCCGCTTACGGTGCCGTCTGGCAGCAACAATACGATACGGTCGGCCATGCGCAAGGTGGAGCGCACGTGGTTCGAGACGGTGAGCATCGTTATGTTGAGCTGCCGGTTCATGCGCACGAGCAGGCCTTCGATGAGCTTGGTGGAGACGGGGTCGAGGCCCGAGAAAGGCTCGTCCACCATGAGAATGCAGGGGTCGCGCATGATGGCCCTCGCCAGGGCCACGCGCTTTACCATGCCGCCGGACAGCGCTCCCGGGAGCAAGTCGTCCACGTCCTGAAGACCCACCGATTCCAGGCGCCGGTGAACTTCCTCGGTGATCTCGGCCTCGGTCCAGGAGCCGGCCTCTCGCAGAGGAAAAGCAAGGTTGTCGAAGACCGTGAGCGAGTCGAGGAGGGCGCCGCCTTGAAACATCATCCCGAGCTTATCGCGCACCGAAAACAGTGCGGCGTCGTTCATGACGGTGATGTCGTCGCCGTCGACTATTATGCGGCCGCTGCGTGGCTGCAGTAGCCCGCCTATCAAGCGCAGTACAGTGCTTTTGCCCGAGTCGCTGCCGCCGAGCACGACAGAGATCTGCCCCTTCGGGAAGTGGCAA
>PIVZ01000700.1 GCA_003354045.1 bacterium | reverse complement strand
CTACTACTGGTACCGGGTTCTTGCCGAGCATTTCCAGGTACCGCTGGTGCTCATCGACACGCCGTTCCTCTACGATGAGGCGGCCGAGCATCAGATAGACTACGTGAAGCAACAGCTCGAAGAGATGATTCCAGTGGCCGAGCAGATTGCCGGCAAGTCGCTCTCGTATGCCCGCCTACAAGAGGTCACCGGCAATAGCGCCGAGGCAGCCGGGCTGTGGCTCGATATCCTCAACCGCGCTCAGCATCGCCCTTCGCCGATAACCGCCTTCGACGGCTTCATAAACATGGGGCCTATCGTCGATCTGCGTGGCGATCCGGAGACGATCGTCTTCTACAGGACCCTGCTTGCCGAGATCGACGAGCGCATCGAGAAGGGCGTGGGTGCGATCAAAGAGGAGCGCAAGCGCGTCCTGTGGGACAACCTGCCGATCTGGTACCGGATCGGCTGGCTTTCGAAACTGCTCGCTGCGCGCGGGGTGAACGTGGTCGCCTCCGACTACACGTATGCCTGGGGCGAGCTCACGCCGATGATCGACAAGGAGCACCCGATCGAGTCGGGTGCCAAGCTCTACCTGCACCCGATCCTCAATCGCTCGACCGGCGACAAGCTCCGTTCGATGACTCAGATGGTCAAGGATTTCAGCCTCGACGGGGTGATCTTGCACTCCGACCGCTCGTGTAAGCCGTACTCGCTCGGTCAGATCGACCAGCGCGACCGGCTGGTGCGCGACGGCGTGGCCGCGTTCTTGCTCGAGGCCGACCATAACGACTCGCGCGCCTTCTCTCAGGAGCAGGCGACCAATCGTCTGGAGGCGTTCATCGAGATGATGGAGGCCGCGTGAGCGACGTCTGCGCGATCGGTGTCGATGCCGGCTCGACGACCTGCAAGGTCGTGGCGATCGATGCCGACCGAAGGATACTGGGTTCACGGCTCGAGCCGGCGCTCGCGTTGGTGGAGGAGCAGTCGAAGACTCTCGTCGAGGAACTTGCCGAGGAGCAAGGCGCCAGCAAGATTCCGCCCGTGGTTGCCACCGGCTATGGCCGCAAACTCGTACCCGACGCCGCACGTGCTGTGACCGAGATCACCTGTCACGCGCTCGGCGTCTTCAAGGAGTTCGGGAAGCCCGGCACGCTCGTGGACATAGGCGGTCAGGACAGCAAGGTGATCGTCATCGGCCCTGAAGGCCGCGTCGTCGATTTCTCGATGAACGACAAGTGCGCGGCCGGCACCGGCCGCTTCCTCGAGCACTCGGCAACGCGGCTCGGTGTGTCGCTGGAGGAGATGGCCGAGCGCGCGCTGGCCACAGATGAAGAGGAAACGATATCGAGCACCTGCACTGTGTTTGCCGAGTCGGAGATCATCTCCCTGGTGGCGCACGGCGCCAACGTGGACGCCATCATGCGCGGCCTCTACCGCTCGCTGATCAGCAGGGTGGTGGCGATGGTGTCCTCGGTCGGACTCAGACCGCCGCTCATGCTCTCGGGCGGTGTGGCCAAGAACGAGGCGCTGTGCCGGATGCTCGGCGAGACCCTCGGGGAGACCGTCAACCTGCCGAGCGAGCCGCAATTGATGGGCGCTTACGGCGCCGCCATCCTCGGGCTTTCCGCGGCGTAGGCCGAAGGGCAACCTCCGTGACTCCTTACGACTGGCGGGCCGCCATGGCCGCCCTCGATCGCACCGGGCAAGCGTAGATGGACTGGTTCAGCCTCCTGGCAATTGCGGTCGCTCTGGCGATGGACGCCTTCACTGTTGCGGTCGTCACCGGGCTCACAGTGGAGCACCTGACGAAGAAGCAGGTGCTGCGCATGGCGTCATCTTTCGGTCTCTTCCAGGCGGCGATGCCGGTGATAGGCTGGGCCGCTGGCCACGCGGCATACGACTACATCGCTGCCTTCGACCACTGGATTGCATTCGGCCTTCTCGCTTTCGTCGGCGGCAGGATGATTCTTGGAGCATCTAACGCCGAGGAAGAGAGCTACCCGAGCGATCCGACCTCCGGCTGGGAGCTCCTCACGTTGTCGGTTGCCACCAGCATCGATGCTCTCGCCGTCGGTCTCTCCCTGGCAATGGTCGGCTCGACGATACTCGTTCCGGCGCTTGTCATCGGCATTGTTGCAGCCGCCCTGACCGTGGTCGGAATGGTGCTCGGCCGCCGCATCGGCTCTCTCTGGGGCAAGCGCCTGGAGATCGTCGGCGGCCTGATCCTGATAGCCATCGGCATCAGAATCCTCATCGAACACTTACTCTGACCGCAAGCTCGCCAATGGTTACCGGGCCTTCCGCAGCTTGTTCAGGTGGTGACCGACCAAACGTGCCACCTCTGTGCCGGAGCCGGCTGCCTGGTGAGTGCCCATTCCCGCTCCGCCGGCATCGGTGCCTGCGATGTAGAGCCCGCGAACAGGTGCGTCGGGATCGGGCTTGAGGGCGCCGGATTGGCCAACTACCTGACAGAGACCCAGAGAGA
>PIVZ01001489.1 GCA_003354045.1 bacterium | reverse complement strand
AAGGGCGACTGGGGCTCGCCTCGGCTCGATTCGGTGCTGACTCGGTCAGACGTAACCAGCGAAGCGGGCAAGGCAGAGTTGGCGGGCCTGCTCACCGAGGTTCGGTCGGCACTGGACGAATGCAACCTCGGCGGCGACGTACGCTATCTCCAGCACCTCACCGACGAGCCGACCGATACGAACGCCGAAACCTACAAGGCCCTGGCTACTGACGTGCGGCGTCACCTGCCCGGCGTCAAGATCTTCGAGGCGACCATGTCACGAGCGCTGGTCGGCGCGGTGGACCACTGGTGTCCGCAGGTTCAGAAGTACCAGGAGCATCGCGAGTTCTTCGAGGACAGAAGAAGGAGCGGCGACGCCGTGTGGGTCTACACGTGCCTCAACCCCGGAGGACCGTGGCTCAACCGTTTACTGGATCAGGAGCGGCTGCGTCCGGTCCACATCGGTTGGTCGCTCGCGAAGTACGACCTGGACGGCTACCTGCACTGGGGATTGAATCACTATCGCACCGGCATGGACCCATTCAACCAGAGCGTCATCGTGCATGGGGAAGGTCCGGCCAACAATTTCCTACCGGCCGGCGATACGCATGTGATCT
>PIVZ01001488.1 GCA_003354045.1 bacterium | reverse complement strand
GTTGTCCTCGGCCTCCGCGAGATCGGAGTCCTCGAAGTCGTCGGGGTCGTCGATCGTGAGCGTCGTGGCATTCTCTGCGGAGAAGAAGACGTAGTTGCCCGCCTTGTTCTGGAACATCGCGCTGTTGTTCAGAGTGTGGATGGCCGAGCTCTCGTAGTTCAGCTGATTGGAGACCGCGTAGCCCTCGTTGTAGCCCAGGAGGTTGTTCTCCATGGTGACCTGACAGCCCGTACCGATGTCGATGCCGTAGCCGCCCGTGGCTCCCTTCTTCCAGGTGAACAGCACGGTGTTGTTGCGCAGCAGGATGGGCGCGGAAGATGGTTCGGCGCCGCTGTCCCCCAGCGCATGGATGCCCGAGTAGACCGCGTTGAGGACGAGGCAGTTCTCGACGCTGCTACCGGCCCCACGTACGATCACGGCCGTGTGGGCCGCGTTCATGACGATGCAGTTCCGCAGGTGGCAGTCTGCCTGGCTCAGGGTGATCGGCGGCTTCTTCAAGCTCAGCGTGACCTGGAGGTCGCCATTCTCGTCGTAGGAGTTGCGATTGGCGGCGTCGAGAATGAACCCATCCATCACCAGCCCTTTGTCGTCGCCCTCCA
>PIVZ01001487.1 GCA_003354045.1 bacterium | reverse complement strand
ATGACACGTGGTATCGCCGACGCCCTGCCCCTGAGCTAGGCCATCTCCGCCAGTACCTGAAAGCAGGCACGGACCATTTGCTGGACACGTCCGTAGCCCAGCGCAAGGGACTCGCCGTCAAGGAGACGCTCGAGCTATTAAGCAGCTACGATTCGATCCCGGTTCACATCCGAGAAGACGAACCGGGCCGGGCAGACGCTTCCGGTGCCGACGACGACGCCAAGCAGTACGGCGAGGCGGGAAGACTGTTCGACACCTACCGACTTCATCCGAGCGAACTCATCGTGGGCGTAGTCCCGGACTACACCCTGGGCTCCGGCTTCGAGGTCATGCGCTACCTCGACGAGGACGAGAAGCGCGATGCGTTCGTCCTGAAACTCAGTGAGGCAGGCGCGGCAGGCCACAACGTGCCGAACTACCGCCGCGTGCTCGACCTGGGCATCGGGGGCATCATTGCGGATATCGAGAAGCGCTGCGAGGAGGCGGAGCCGACCGACTCGCAGGCCGGGGAGTTCTACAAGTCTGCCATCTATGCCTTCCAAGGCGTGCAGGCATATCTGCGCAATTATGCGGCCCTCGAACAGAAGCAAGCCTCGGGCG
>PIVZ01000699.1 GCA_003354045.1 bacterium | reverse complement strand
GGTTCGATGCGGGTGACCAGGCGGCCCGCGCCGTCGTACTCGAATGTGGTGTTGAAGGGCGGGGTCTCGGCGTCGGACCAGGTGCTCTCGCGGATCTTCAGGCCTTCCTTGTCCCGCTTCAGGTCCTTGACGGCGCCGGCCGCGTCGGTGACTCTGACCAGCCGGTCCTCGCGGTCGAACCGGGCCACGGTGCTCCGGCCCTCGGCGTCGATCTCGGTCTTGATTCGCTCCGTGTCGTTGTAAAGGATCGCCTCGACAGCGGCCTCGCCGTCGACCGCGGGCAACGTACGGCGGACCAACCGGCCCAGGTTGTCGTATTCGAGGAGGGTCTCGCGGTCCAGGGCGTCGATCTGCTGTATCGGCAGGCTGCGGACATTCCACACGGTGGTGCTGACACCCGCCAAGGCGTCGGTGACCTTTCTCACGTTGCCGAAGACGTCGTAGGCGAAGAAGGTGGAGTTACCGCGTGGATCGGTCATCGACACGCGATCACCTTTGCTGCCGTAGGCGTACATGGTCGGGAGGACCACCGGCGTCACCTCGCCGACGCCCGTCACCGACCTGCTCTCGGACAGCAAGTTGCCGTGCGAGTCGTAGGCATACTCCACGACGTGGCCGTTGCGATCTGTCACCGACGCCACCAGGTTCTTGGCGTAAAAGCTCGTCGGATCGAGGTAGGTCGTCGTACGGGTGTAGGTGTTGCTCGTGCCGTCGACGTGGTTTACCGTCACCGTCTCAGTGAGCACGTTGCCGTGCTCGTCGTGGGTGAAGACGGTGCGTACGTTGTTGCCGTCGGTGCGGGCCGCGATCACGACGTCGTCGGCAGCCCAATCCGTCTTGGTGGTGTTGCTCTCGCCGTCGGTGAAGGTGAGCGGGCTACCGTACTGGTTGAGCGTATAACTGCTCTTGAAGCCTCGGGCGTCGATCACTTCCGTCGTCAGGATCGGCGGGCCACGGGTTCGCAGCGCCGCGTTGTCGACGGTAAAAAGGTATTCACCGTCCTCGGGAAGAGTGATCGTCTCAATGTAGTCGTTCGGCACCACAACGTCTCCCTGTACCCCGATGACGTCGTGCCCGTAGGTGTAGAGGGTCACGGCGCCGCTGATCTCGTCGAGGGTCTCGCTCAAGAGGTGGCGGTACTTGACCGGCGCGCCGGGCTCCGGGGTCAGGTAGGTGTAAAGCTCGGACTTGAGCGCCTCGCGCGACGCCCGGCTCAGGTTGCCGTAGCCGTCGTATTCGAAGCTCATCGTGACGTCGCCGGGCGCGGCCACCTGGATGAGCACGTCGGCCGACCAGAAGGCGAAGTCGCGATACTCGTACGTCAAGCTCATCATACGGCCGGCGGCGTCGCTCACCGTTGACAAGCGATATTTCTTCGGCTCACCGGTGTAGGTGAGATCGGTGCGGTTGCCGTTCGGATCCTCGATGAAGTCGAGGATCCACTCCTGCCCGCCACCGTGACGGTAATGGTACTTGTTGCCGCTCACGGTGTAGAAGTCGAAGGTGCTGTCGACGGTGTTGACTAACAAGGTACCGTGGAAGCCCTTCAGGGGCTTCATCTCGCCCTCGCCGTCGGCGACGAAGCGCATGCCCGAGCCCTCGCCGCCGATCAGGATCACCTCGCCGCAAGGGGTGATCACCAGCTTCGACTCGTAGTTGTGCGTCCAGCCGGCACCGAGGGATCTCGGCCCGTCGGTGCTGTTGGACGAATAGGTGCGACTGAAGCGCAGCGGCACCCCCCGGCCGGGAAAGACGAAGTCCTCCCGCGAGACCACGAGGTGACCGTCGAAGGGGTCGACGCCCCGCCGCATCGCGTGTCCCACCGGCAGCGAGTCGCGGACCAGAAAGCTGGAATGACCAAGGCCCTTGAAGATCTCTTCCTCGCTGCCGTCGGTGGAGATGATTTTGAGATCGAATTCGTAGTCTCCGGCGGGTAGATCCAGCGGCGTGATGACGACATGGTGCTCGCCTTTCGCCCGCAGCTCGTCGTCGATCAGAACGTGTCTCTGCCCGTAGTTTGAGGAACCGTCGCTATTTTGACTCTCGACCTGCCAGAACGTCAGCGTCACCCGCGCCTGCCGGCCCAGCTCGAAGATGAAGTCGGTGCCGACGCTGCAAACCAGCTGGTTGAGAACGTCGACTTCCATCGACACCGAGACGCCAGGGACATCTCCGCGCAGATAGGGCTTCGACGAGTCAACCCGGCGCAAGAGGGGCTCGCGTAGCGGCAATTCTACCGGCTCGGAGCGCACTTCGGCCGGCGTGCCCTCGTTGAGCACCAGCCGTGCCCAGTGGGAGTACTCGGCGTCGAGGGGAAAGCCGCGCTGAATCAGAGCCTTGCCCGTGTCCTTGCGCCAGTCGCCCGGCGCCTC
Source organism: bacterium (assembly GCA_003354045.1). Lineage (GTDB taxonomy): Bacteria > Desulfobacterota > Binatia > UBA1149 > CAITLU01 > PIVZ01. The sequence continues at coordinate 104 of PIVZ01000699.1, read as the reverse complement.
CGCGACCACCGCACTGAGGGATTCCACCTCGACCGCGGCGGGACGCGCCAGATGCTCCGCGGGCTCGAACCGGTAGTCGAACCGCGTTTCCGACCTCGTACGAC
>PIVZ01001486.1 GCA_003354045.1 bacterium | reverse complement strand
GGGTGCCCAGGATACTGATGGCTCCCCCAGATCCGCTGGTGTAGCCGTTCGTCAGCGTGAGACTCTCGAGCACGTTGGTGGTGCCGGTTGCGAATTCAAAGATGCGCGAGGCGCCGTTGCCGTCGATCGCGATGCCGTCGGCCAGCGCCGAGGCGTCGACCGTCAGGTTTTTATCGACGGTGATCTGCCCATTGGTGGAAAGGTTGATGGTTTGGCCGGCGAGGGTGTTGGTGAAGGTGATCGTTTCGCCCTCCTGCGCCTCGGCCAGCGTCTGGCGCAGCGAAGAGAAGCCGTTGCCCAATGTGCCGGGATCGGCGGTGGTGTCGACAACCGTCGAGGCGCGGGTGGTGAAGCTCCTCACGACGCCGGGCAGGATGTAGGGGCCGACGCTATAGTCGATGCGCCAGCGGTAGGTGGTGTTGTAGGCCAAGGCATTGGTGACCGCAAACGAGGAACCATTGGTGGAACCCAGCAGGCTGAGTGCCCCGTCCTGCCCGTCGTCCAGATAGAGGTGATAGTCGCTGGCGTCAGGGCTGGGCGTCCAGCTCAGTTCCGGGCTCGGCGAGACGCCGGAGGCGGCCCCCGCCGGAACCGGATTCA
>PIVZ01001485.1 GCA_003354045.1 bacterium | reverse complement strand
GGTAGAGCTCGCCGAAGACCGTGTTCAGCGTCCATTCGGTGACTTCGTAGCAGGTGTCTATGTCGTGGCTGGCTTCGGGGCCGTCCATCAGTATTTCCGGCTCAACGATCGGCACGATGCCAGCTTCTTGGCAAAGTGCTGCGTAGCGGGCCAGAGCATGGGCGTTGGCCTGGATGCAGTTCGAAGACGGCATGGCTTCGCCGATGGAGATGACCGCGCGCCATTTGGCGAAGCGGGCACCGAGATCGTAATATTCGGCCAGACGCTCGCGCAGGCCGTCGAGGCCTTCGGTGACCGTTTCGCCCTCAAAACCAGCCAGCGCCTTGGCGCCCATGTCGACCTTGATGCCCGGAATCGAACCCGTGGCCTTGAGCAGATCGACGAGCGGTGTGCCGTCCTTGGCCTTCTGGCGGATCGTCTCGTCGAACAGGATAACGCCCGAGATATTTTCTTTCATCGCGGTGTCGGCACGGAACAACATCTCGCGGTAGTCGCGGCGATTGTCCTCGGTGTTCTCGGTCGCGATCTGGTCAAACCGCTTCTTGATGGTGCCGGTGCTCTCGTCGGCGGCCAGGATGCCCTGGCCTTCGCTGACCATGG
>PIVZ01000698.1 GCA_003354045.1 bacterium | reverse complement strand
CGGAGGCCACAAGCGCGACCTACTCGTACGCGAGGTCCTTGCCTGGGACATCGAGGTAGTTCCAATCTGTCCGGAGGTGGAGGCGGGGATGGGCGTGCCGCGAGAGCCCGCACAGCTCGTGAGCGTAGAAGGCGGGGTTCGCATGGTGGGGGTCGAGACCGGCCGCGACTACACGGACGAAGTGCGCCGCTACGCCGAGGGCAAGGCGCGCGAGCTCATCGCCACGGGTCTTGCCGGCTGCATTCTCAAGAGCGGATCGCCGAGTTGCGGGGTCGAGGGCGTGAGTGTTTTCACGAAAGCGGGGGAAACGTCGTCACCCGGCGCCGGGCTCTTCGCCCGAGCGCTCATGGACGGCGCGCCCTCGCTGCCGATCGAAGACGAGAACGGTCTGCGTATCCCCGAGCGGCGCGAGCGCTTCGCCGAGCGCGTCTTCGCATACCACGCCGCTCTCAGCCACCGCGCCTGACGCCAACACACGTGCCACGCCTCCGCCGACCGGGTACTGCCCGAGATGGTGCGCGACTGGCTGCCCCAGCAGAGTGTTTCTTGAATAGTCCGGGCTAGCCTCTGTGCCGGTGTGCTTTGGGCTTGCGGAGGAAGAGCAGCACTCCCACGCCGATCAGGTAAGCGACGAAATGGAGCGTGAAGGCGAATTCGTAGTTGCCGGTGACGTCGTAGATGCGGCCGGTGAGCACCGGTCCGATCGCCGCCCCGAGAGTTCCGGAGATCATTATCACGCCGAGGATCTTGGGGAATGCCTTCAAGCCGAAGTACTCGCCCACCAGCAGCGGCGTCAAGACGGCCCCGCCGCCGATGCCCACTCCGAACAGCACCATGAAAGCAGGCAGAGCGCCCATCATCTGGATCTTGAACAGGAACAGCACGGCGCCCGCGTGCAACGCGAGGGCCAGTATCATGATCTCTTTCTTGCCGAAGCGGTCGGCGAGATAGCCGAAGGCCAGCCGTCCGATCACGCTTATGCCGATGGTCACACCGAGGGTGGCGGCGGCGAGCTGGCGATCGAAATCGTTGTCGGTGAGGAAGGCGACGAGATGGCCTATGAGAGAGAGGTTGCCGAAGACCCACAGCAGGTGGGCGGCTGATAGTATCCAGAAGGCTCTGGTCGTGACGGCTTCGTTCAGTTCGAAGCCTGCACTTTGCCTGCCCATGCCCGCATGGACCGTGGTGCCCCGCTCGGGGTCGGGTGCGTCACCGTCGGGCAGCAGCCCGAGCTCGGAAGGATCGCCGCGCACCACAGCAAGGATGATGCTGAACACCAGCACCAGCACCAGCGAGCCGAGACCGACAAAGGCCAGCCGCCAACCGAACCGTTCGATCAGCGCTCCGGCAAGAGGAGCCATGATGAGGCCGCCGAAGCCGATCCCGGTGAGGGCGATGCCCATGGCCATGCCCCTCTTCTTGTCGAACCAGTTGGAGATCAGCGTTTGGTTCGGAACCCAGGCGGTGCAGGTCAGGCCGATGGCCGCTATCGCGTTGAAGAGATAGAGGTGCCAGAGCGAGCCCATCGCGCCCAACAACACGTAGGCCCCACCCATGACGAGCGCCCCGGTGGCCATGACCTTGCGCGCCCCGTACCTGTCGATCGCTACACCCGCAAGCGGCGAGGTGATCCCGCTCAGGAGCGCGGCGATCGAGGAGCCGGTGGTGATCGCAGCCCTGCTCCAGCCGAAATGCTCCTGCAGCGGCACCAGGAAGATGGGGGAGGCGTAGAGCCCCAGACCCACCACGATCAAAAGGATCGTGAACGAGGCCGCAGTGATCCACCAGCCGTAAAAGACTTGTTTGTTCATCTATAGTGTCCGTCGGGAAGGGAGCCCGCAGATGATGATTGGCGTTGGCACCGGGAGTTGCAACCAAGGGGTGCACGGGCCCGCGGTTGTCCCTCCCACACGGACGGTGCGCGATGTCGCCCGCCTGCCTGGTCGAGGATCGGCTCCGGCGCACGTTGGTGCGCTGTCCGGTGCCGCCGGATTGTTCTGTAGCCGAGCGGTGGATACGCTAGCGGCGATGCGTGCGGCCCGTACCCTCATCGCTGTGGCGTTTCTGGCCTCGTTTGCTGCCTGCGAGCGCGGGCCGTCTGTCGCCGAGCCCGCCATCGACAATCTGGTCCTGGTGACCATCGATACGCTTCGTGCGGACCATCTGGGCTGCTACGGCTATCGGCAGGCCACCAGTCCGAACATGGACGCGCTGGCCTTGGCCTCCATTGTCTACAAGAACGCCTACGCGCACACGCCGTGGACGCCGCCGAGTCATGCGTCGATACTCACAGGCTTGCTGCCGCCCGCGCACGGTCTGCGGCAGCTTTGGACCGGGGTGCTGAGTCCCGAGATCACTACCATCGCCGAGGTTCTGTCCGCGGATGGATTCGAAACAGCGGCTTTCGTGAGCGCCGTGCCGCTGCGCCGCAAAGTCGGGCTCGACCAGGGATTCGACCACTACGACGACGGCGGCTTGACGAT
>PIVZ01001484.1 GCA_003354045.1 bacterium | reverse complement strand
GGGTGCGCCGACCCGTCACCCTCGCCGAGGTCAAGGCGGTCCCCGAGTTCGCCGAGTTCCACCTTGTGCGCAGTCCCCGGCTATCCGTGATGCCCGTACCGCCGGCGATCTGGAAGAAGCTCTGCAAGATGGGCGGGCTGTAGCCGAAGTCGATCGTGTTGTTCCCGTACTGGTAGACGAAAGGCCGAGCAGGCGTGCAGGACGGCAACGAGCCATTCCCAGGCGGCGATTCACCGCAGTCGGCACCGGAGCATGCCCCGGATCACACGGCCAGCGCCGTCGCGATTCCGATGGCACGCCCCATCGTCGCCGCCTATACGCCCCTGCCGATTACGCGCAAACTCAATCCCGAAATCCTCCTGCGCGGTCTGCCGGGTCGAACTGCCTGGCTCGACGTAGGCCTGCTGGATCAACGGGTAGCTCCCGACGTAGACCTGCACCGCGGCAGTCGTGTCGAGGGCAACGAAGAGACCTGCGATGACCTCGTAGCGGTCGTAGCCCGACGTGTCGAGCAGGACGAGATCGCCCTTCTCGAGGACCTGGAATTTACCCTGAGGCTGCATGAGGCCGACGTGACGTCGCGGAGATTCTCCCTCGGCGAT
>PIVZ01000697.1 GCA_003354045.1 bacterium | reverse complement strand
CTGAAAGATCATGTGGGAGCCGACTTCCAGAGCACGGATGCGACGGCTGGGGTGAACTACTGCCTTCGTATCATGGAAGGCGCGCAGGCGTCCGGCCCGGCAGTTACGGGAGGGTGACAGCCATGCGCGAGGAAACCATGAGCTCGGTGGAAAGGGTGGAGTGTGCCATCAACCTGGAAAAACCCGACCGGGTCCCGATATGGCCGGACGTCACGACAGCGGCGGCGGCAGCGCTCACGAGCGAGAAGATCTGGGAAGTCGTGCATCGCGGGTTTGATGCGGAGCAGGACGTGGAACTCGGGCTTTTCGATCAGTATGGCGGATGGGACGCCGCCAATCCGGCTCTTACCACCGACGTGTTCAGACTGGGCGGCAACAAGGTGGTAAAGCCGACCGAGGGATCCCCGGAGACGCAGTTCGTCGAGGGAGAGTGGACCAAGTACGAGGACTACGAGATCATCTCCGAAATCGGTTGGTTCGATTTCGTCGCGGAACATCTGATCTACCGAGTCTCCGACCTGACGACGCGCGAGCAGTACGACAGCCTCTATGACGAGGCCATCAGTGGTACGCTCAGAGGCATCGAAGAGTACAAGAAGAGAGGCGCCTTCGTTCTCTATACCCAACCGAACAATCATCCCTTCTTCACCCTCTCCCTGGCTCGCTCCATGGTGAAGTTCACCGAGGACCTCTACTACAGGCCCGAGATGGTGGAGAGGGCGCTACGCAAGATGACCGAGGAGTTCATCGAGCTCGGCCTGTCTCTGTGCCGGGCGGCTGATCTGAAGATAACGAAGGTGATCGAGGAGAGAGCGGGCGGTGCCATTTATCCCCTCGACATATTCGAGCGCTTCTGGTGGCCTTACACCAAGCAGATCGTGGATGCCTTCCACTCCGAAGGCATCATGTGCACCTTCCACCTCGATACCTGCTGGGACAAGAACATAGCCTACTTCAAGGAGCTGCCCCGCAAGTCGGCGATGATCGAACTCGACGGCACGACCGACATATTCGCTGCCAAGGAGCAGCTCCGCGATCACATGTGCATCGCCAGCGATATTCACCCGGCGTTGATGTCGCTCGGCAAGCCCGAAGAAGTGGCCGCCTACTGCAAGAAGGTCATCGACGAGATCGGTGGCGACGGCGGGCACATCCTCTCCACGGGCTGCGGACTACCCGCCGCGGCCAGGAGAGAGAACTTCATCGCCATGCTCGAGACCGGAAAGGGATACGAGCTGTCGAAGTAGGCCGCCGAAACGAAGCCTACGGTGCCTGGCAGCTTGGCGCGACAGGAGCATCCTTCGCCTGGAACTGCGCTTTGCCACCGCTCGCGGGCGCGGCGCCGACGTCCTTCTTGATCGTTCCGCCGAACTCGAGGCAGTAGTAGGTCGCGCCCATCTGCAGGACCGCGCCGATACTTCCCTGCGTAGTCTCGTCGAGCGTGAATCCGATCTGATCGCCCTTGCAGGTTGCCTTCATCAGGCCACCGGGTTTGAGCAGCACGATCTTGCACGGTCCGTTAACGAGGTCCTTGTCCTTGTACTTGTAGCCATTCGAACCTGGGGGGTTGCCCATGCCGTCCCAGTTGCCCACCGGCAGATCGTACTGATCTGACTCGCCACTTACCGGGTTCTTGACCAGAAGCGTCGCCCCCACCGCTGTCGGCTCGTCGCCGGCTCCCGGGGCTGCGATCGCCTCGTCCTTCGACTGGACCTTCACCTTGCGTTTCTCCGGCTTGCCGTCGAGGTCCTTGATCTGCAGCTTCTTGCCGGTTAGCAGCTGGATCGGCGCCGTCGTGCAATCCGACTCGCAGCCATCGGCGTCGATCAGGTTGCCGTCGTCGCACTGCTCTCCCGCGGTGAGGATCCCGTTGCCGCAACCGGTCACGGTGCAGTTCGAATCGCAGCCGTCTCCGTTCACTGTGTTGCCGTCCTCGCAGCTCTCGCCGGCGGCGTAGTTGATGTAATAGTCGCCACAGGTAACCGCTGTGCAGTCGCCGTCACACGTCGCGCTGTCTCCGGCGTCGTCGCAGATCTCCGGGGTCTCCACGATCCCATTGGTGCAGGTCTGTGTGTCACACGCATCGCCGACCTCATCGGCATCGAGATCGGATTGGTTCGTGTTCGGGATCTCCGGACAGTTGTCGAGATCGTCGAGGACGCCGTCGTCGTCCACGTCGGCGATTCCCGTCGCCGCGACGATCAAGGCCGTCGCGCAGGTCGATCCCGCCGGGCAATCTTCGACGACGGTGCACGATCCCGGCTGGTGCAGGATGCAACGACCGCAGTCCGCGTTGACCGCGCACGTTCCTCCGTGAATCGCGCAGAGATCGTCGCAGTCGCTGTCGTCGCTACACCACGTTAGCGGGTCGTCAAGACAAAGTCCGCTGCCCTGATCGCAAGCGTCGGCCTCGCAGACATCGGACTGACAGAACGCCTCTTCGCCGCATTCATCCAGTGCCGGGTTGCACGATGCGGGCGAATC
>PIVZ01000696.1 GCA_003354045.1 bacterium | reverse complement strand
ATTCCGCAGACCACATGCGCTCCGCCCACGGTGTGGCGGATGCGATCGATGGCGGTCTCGACGAAGCTCTCCATGGTCCAGTCGGGCTCCAGGCCGCAGACGCGGAACAGGAAGTTTTCCAGTATTCGGCGTCCCCCGCGTGTGTGCACTACCTCTGGATGGAACTGCAGGCCGTAACGATGCTTATCGGGATGCCGAAGCGCTGCCAGCGGCGAGTTCTCGCTGGCCGCGATCACCTCCCAGCCGCGCGGTAGCTTGTCGAGGCGGTCGGCGTGGCTCATCCACACCACCATCCGGTCCCTCGGGTCGAACCCGTGAAAGAGATCTTCGGTATTCTCGATCGCGAGCTCGGCGTGTCCGTACTCCCGGCACGATGCTTGCTGGACGACACCACCGTCGGTCTCCGACAGCACTCCCATGCCGTAGCAGATCCCCAGCATGGGAACGCCGGCGCGGAAGGCCGCGGCCGATGGCTTGGGTGCGTCCTCGTCGTAGACGCTGGCCGGACCGCCCGACAGGATCACGGCCGCAGGTGCGAGATCGTTAATTCGCTCTGGCGCGAGGTTATACGGGTGTATCTCGCAGTATACCTTGGCTTCTCGAATGCGGCGGGCGATCAGCTGGGTATACTGGCTGCCGAAGTCGAGGATGAGGACCATCGACACCGGTCTTACTCCTTTTGGTAGTTGGGTGGCTCCTTGATCATGGTGACGTCGTGGACGTGGCTCTCGCTCAACCCGGCCGACGATGCACGCATGAAGCGCGCTCTCGCGCGGAGCCGAGCAATGTCGGCCGCGCCGACGTATCCCATGCCGGCCCGCAGTCCACCTATGAGCTGGTGAATCGTCGGGCCCAGGCTGCCCTTATAGGGAACTCGCCCCTCGATGCCTTCCGGTATCAGATCAAGGTCGTCGCGATCTTGCTGGAAGTAGCGGTCCTTGCTTGCACCACCGCGCATCGCCTCGAGCGAGCCCATCCCCCTGTAAACCTTGTAAGTGCGCCCCTGGTAGAGAACCGTCTCGCCCGGACTCTCCTCGGTACCGGCGAGCAGACTTCCGATCATGACCGAGGCCGCGCCGGCCGCGAGAGCCTTGGTGAGATCTCCGCTATAGCGCAGCCCTCCGTCGGCGATCACCGGAACCCCCGCCGCATCGGCCACCTTGCAGGCCTCGGTGATGGCCGTGAGCTGCGGAACGCCGACTCCCGAAATCACCCTGGTAGTGCAGATCGAGCCCACACCCATCCCCACCTTGACGGCGTCGGCGCCGGCATCGATGAGCGCTTTGGCCCCCTCTTCGGTGGCGACATTGCCTCCAACCACCTGAAGATCGGGACACTCTTTCTTCGTCGCCTGCACCGTGGCGAGCACGTTACTGGAATGTCCGTGTGCGGTATCGACGGCGACCACGTCTACGCCGGCTTCGATCAGAGCCCGTACGCGGGCCATGCTTTCGGGCCCCACACCGACCGCTGCTCCGACCAGCAGGCGCCCCCTCTCGTCCTTGGATGCATCCGGGTACTCGATGCTCTTGAGGATGTCCTTGACCGTAATCAGCCCTTTCAGCCTGCCCTTCCCGTCCACGATCGGAAGCTTCTCGATACGGTGGCGGTGTAGCAGCGCCGTGGCCTCTTCCATGCTGATGCCGGCCTCGGTGGTAACCAGATTCTCGCTGGTCATCAGCTCGGAGACCGGCCGCTCCAGATCGCTCTCGAAGCGGACGTCTCGGTTGGTGAGGATGCCCACCAGGCGGTTGCCCTTGCACACCGGCAGCCCGGATATGCCGTTGGCACGCATGATCGCGAAGGCGCTCGACAGAGGTAGGTCGGGCTCGACCGTGACCGGATCGGCGATCATGCCGCTCTCGCTCTTCTTTACGCGTGCGACCTCGGCGGCTTGCCGCTCTATGCTGAGGTTGCGGTGAACGAACCCGAGGCCACCCTGCTGCGCCATGGCAATGGCCAGCCGCGCTTCGGTCACCGTATCCATCGCCGCACTGGTCAGCGGAATATTGAGATCGATGCCGCGAGTGAGCTTGGTTTTGACGTTTGTTTCGCCAGGCAGGACGGAGGAATCTCGGGGAACCAGCAGAACGTCATCGAAAGTCAGGGCATCCCGAAGCTCTTCCAGGCGTTCCATGTTGTTTTATAAGCAGCCTCCCCGTACTTTGCAACGACGCTGCGTGTGCGGAGAAATCCAAGGCGTGATCAGGAACTACCGGGACTTCAGTCCGAAGATTCACGCTCGAGCGTGGATCGCCGAGAGTGCTCAAGTGATCGGCGACGTTACCATCGGCGCCGACTCCTCCGTGTGGTTCCAGGCGGTTATCAGGGGTGACGTCCACCATATCCGCATCGGCGAGCGCACCAACATTCAAGACCACACGACGGTTCACGTTACCGGCGGCCGCAACGCCACCATTCTTCACGACGACGTTAATGTCGGACACCGGGTGGTGTTGAACGGCTGCACCGTCGAGAGCGGCGC
>PIVZ01001483.1 GCA_003354045.1 bacterium | reverse complement strand
CGAGGCCTCTTCGAGCACCTCCGCACCGTGCGCCGGGAAGTGGCCACCGAGCGCGGCGTGCCCGCCTTCGTCGTGTTCGGTGATGTGACCTTGCGGGGCATGGCACGCCTGCGGCCCGGCTCGCGCGAGGCCCTGCGCACCGTTCGCGGCGTGGGCGACAAGAAGCTGAAGGACTTCGGCAAACGGTTCATCGCCGAGATCACGGCCTACTGCAAGGATCACGACCTTACGATGGGTGAGGCGGACAGCCAGGTGTCTTACGACGATCCCGAACGCGCTGCGCCGGCAAAATCGGGCTCGACGCGAGAGGCTGCGCTAACGATGTTCGCGCTGGGTAGCAGTGTCAGCGATGTGGCAGAAGAGCTGCAGCGCAAGCAAACCACCATCCTCAAGTACCTCGTCGAGTATATCGAGGCTGAGCGACCCGAGAGCATCGAGGCGTGGGTGGATGAGGATACGTACCGCAAGGTAGCCGAGGCAGCCGACGAACTGGGTACGCGGCGTCTGCGCCCCATCTACGACCGCCTCGACGAGACGGTCCCGTTCGACACGATCCGCCTGGTGGCACGGCACTTGGAGGTGCGAGCCTAGCATATCGGCGC
>PIVZ01001482.1 GCA_003354045.1 bacterium | reverse complement strand
CTCCTACTTATGTCCCCTGCAACAACGACACGAAGACCTTCATGAACTCGGGGTAGCGCTGGTTGATGGAGCCGCCGTCCACCGAGAGGGTCGTCCCCGATACCCAGGAGGCCGCATCGGAAGCCAGGAAGAGCGCAGCCCCGGCGATATCCTCGGCCGTGCCCGCTCGTCCCAGCGGAATGTTCTCGAGGTACCCCTCGCGCATGCCCGGAATGGCCGTCAACGGCGCGGTCAGTGGCGTATCCACAAGCCCCGGGGCAATGCCGCACACCCGGATGCCATCGCGGCCGAGCTCGATTGCAGCCACCCGCGTGAGCATCTCGACTCCGGCCTTGGCCGAACAGTAGGCGGACATGCCCTCACCGGGCTGGAAGGCGTTCAGGGAGGCAATGTTGATGATGACTCCACCGGAGCCACCGGCCTTCATCTGACGCACCTCGTGCTTCATCGACAGAAACACGCCCTTGAGACACACGTCGACCACGCTGTCCCACTGCTCCTCGGTCTGCTCCTCGATCGGCGCATAGGTCCCGAGACCGGCGGAGTTGACGGCTAGATCGAGGCGACCGAAGCGCTCGACCGCCAGCGCAGCCATGCGCTCGA
>PIVZ01001481.1 GCA_003354045.1 bacterium | reverse complement strand
CTGGCAATTGCGCCAGGCGTTCCTGGGAGCGCGTGAGCTGCTTCGGGTAGTACTCGTTCTCCGGATCCTCGGCGATTGCCAGCTCGATCAGGTCGACCGCCTGGCGGCAATCGTCCAGCTGGTTGCAGATCTCGGCCGTCGTGTCGAGGATCATCGCCTTCGCCTTGCCGGGCTCGGCCAGTTCCACGCCCTTGTGGGCGAGGGTCATGGCCTCGGGAAGATTGACATCATTCTGGAAACACCACCAGGCGAAGGAATTCAGTTCGCTAGGATCCTCCATCCACCCTTCATCCATGGATTCGCGCTTGAGGGCGATTGCCTTGCTCTCGTCCTTGTCGACGTAGAGCGCGTGGAGCGGCGCCAGTCCCTTCCGGCGCGCCTGGACCTTCTCCTCCTCGTTGCCCTCGCTCCGCGCGAACGCCGCGTCGAGATACGGCAGCATGAGTTCCGGCTGGTCGGCGTCCAGCACGGCGTACGCCATCATGCCGGCGACGTCCAGCAGGTTCTCGGGAGTGCTCTGGGCCGAAGCGAGCACCGCGTCGGCGGCCGCCCTGGTGTCGTCGAATGTGAACTCGGCATCCTTGCGCGCACCGTAAAAGACGG
>PIVZ01000695.1 GCA_003354045.1 bacterium | reverse complement strand
AAAAGATCCACGCTATACCGTGCCGGACGCGCAGGCGCTCGAGCTCGGCGAGAACGCGATCGGGCTGCATTTCGCCTTCGAGCTCGTTGGGATTGCCGTCGCGGAACACGAAGCAATGCTCGCAGGTGAGATTGCAGCGATTGGTGGCGCTGGCCACGCCCAGTGGATACTGCGGCGCCGGCTCGACGGTCAGCCGATGCGAGCCGAGCGAGACGGGCAGCGGGCCGCTCGGCGCCGGCGTCCAGAGGTCTCGAGATGAAGTGGTATCAGAACGCTTCATGCCGTTGCCCTCTCGTGCTCGCTGCGCAGTCGTGGCAGCGCGGTCTCCGTGACCATCTCCGCTAGGAATCCGTATGGCGTCTCGGGCGGCAGAATTTCGTCCCATGGCCCCGGCATCTTGGCCGCATGCGCAAACGCCACCCATGTACCACAACGATCGCAGTCCACGTTGTTACCATGGCAGCAAAGCGGTGTGACGATCCGCCGGTTCTCGACGTAAAGAGGAATGACGGTACGCACGGCCGGGCAGCGGTCGGTAACCAACTTCGCCGTCGGAGCGCGCATGAGGTCCAACGCCCTGCGCGCGTTCCAGATGAACCCCGGATGGCGGTCCTTGAGATCGAGGACGATGTCCAGGGCTTGCTCACGCTCGCGCGCGTCGGCCCACGCAATGGGCGGCCTCTCTCCCTTGTTGGGGCAGTAGAAGCTGAACGTCATGCCGTCCACCCGGCTGTCCGCCAGATCCTCGACCAGTTCATGCACACGATGCTGGTTAGCCTTGGTGACCACACACTGCACTTGAATAGTCGGACCGAAGTCGCGCGGTGCAGCTTCGATCGTCGCGCGTGCCTTGGCATACACGCCCGCACCGCGCAGCTCGTCGTTGAGATCCTGCGGGCCATCCAAAGAGACGACATAAGTCACAGTCGGCCCGAAGTCCCTGAGAGGTATCGTTCCGTTGGTTGTAATCGTATTGCGCGCGAAGAGCTTGACGGCGCGCTCGAGCAGCCGCCAGCGAATCATCGGCTCGCCGCCCTGCCACACCATGGCGGTCAGGCCGTGGCGGTCGCGTATGCGCTCCACCTCCGCCAGCAGTTCCTCATCCGGAATCTGGTCGTTCTGGTCGCTGGGGTTGCCGTCGGCATACAGGTAGCAGTGACTGCAACTGAGATTACAGCGGTTGGTGATGTTGATGATGCCGGCCAGGTACTGCGGCGGCGGCTCCATGGTAAGCCGCTCGCCGGGCGGCGGCACCGCCAGGTGTTCATACGTCGTCGTGGTCACGCGGTTCCTCCCGTGGCAGTTGGCCGCACTCCCAGTGCATCGATCACCCTGAGCTTGAGCGGCGAATCGAGATACGGCGCATCGTGAGCGTCCATGAAGCGACGCCAGAAGCCTCGGCCCATATGGTCGTAGCGGCGCATGTCGTCCACAAACGCGCGCCGCTCATCGGCTGCCAGAATCGGCTCCGGCAACAGCGGGTCGAAGGCGATCATGCGCAGCGCCTCGCCCCCGAGCGTGAAGCATTCGGCCATCGCCTCCTCTATCGGCAGCTCGGGTAGCCGCGCCGCGCTGGCCGCCAACGCGACGCGCATCTCGCGGTAGCCGGCTTCGAGTGCGGCCACATTCCACAGGCCTCGCGCGCGCTTGTCCGTCTCTTCGTCGAGCTCGGCCATGGCGAACACGGCTGCACGCGGCTCCAGCCCGAGCTCGTATGAGCGCTTGCGCACCGCCTCGACGCCGCCGGCCAGATTGTCGGGTCGTATCCACAGGTCGGGGTCGAGCTCGGCAAAGCCGAGAAAATCGAGCGCTCGCCGGCGGTGCCGTGCTTCCACCCCGCGCCCGCGTCCCAAGGCCGCCGTGTACACACCTATCCACCCGCCGCGCCAACGCACCATGCGCTCCTCCACACGCACCCACGAGGCAACGTGATTGCGCACCGGCTCGCTGCCCGAGGCCACGGTGTAGAAGCCGCGCTCGTTTCGCTCGAGCAAACCGCGCGCAAGAAGCCGAGCGAGGGCCACTCGGACGTTGTTCTCTGTAATGGCGAAGAGCCCTGCGGCGCCCACCAGCGCTTTGACCGGAAAGGCCACCCCGCGGGTCGTCGAGAGCAGGTCCAGGATGAGGCTCTGCGCCGTCGGCTTCATGGCCTAGAACATTACAGGCTGACCCGGACTCTGTCCAGATCGGTAATGTTTTTTTCGCGCGTTGCCCCCCTATCGAGGGGGAGAGCTAGTCGTCGTCGGCAACCAGCGAGAGCGCTGTGGCCAGGCCATTTCGAGTCACCGACAAGGCATATCCGGCACTGGCGGGGTTGGCGCAAAGCTCCGCGCAGAGCTGCACCCTCACCGTGCACGTGGCGGCCTGTGGGACGGCAAAGCGCGCGGCCGCGCAGAAGCCGGTCGGTGGCGGGAAGGTGCAGGTCCGGTTGTTGGTCACTAACTCCTAGCCGGCCAGGAACGGACAGTCGACAGACAGACAGAGGTTAG
>PIVZ01001480.1 GCA_003354045.1 bacterium | reverse complement strand
CCAGAAGATCTGGTTGCCGGCTCACCGAGCCGTGGCCCATGGCTCGTTGCCAGGCCTTCAACTCGGTAACCGCTCGTCCATGCCCACCGCGGCTGTTGCGTGTCTTTAGATCGACCTTGACGCACTCTTCTTTGGCCAATCGGCGAAGCAAGGCAGCGACGAAAAGCTCGTGACCGCGATCTTCGCAATAGAGGTCGCCCGGAATCCGTCTAGCCATCCAGCCAGCCCCGGAGCAAGGCCTCTTCAACGATTCGGGAGTCGTCTGACCCTATCAGGGCACTCTTGACAAGATCGTCTTCGGTGAGAGGTCCCCAGGAACGAAACGGGACGATCCGTGTCAGCCGGCCTTCCTGTACACAGTGGAGGAGCTGAATCTGCTCGGGTCTCTCGCGCTGGTGTCGGGCTAGCGCCGAGATCAGGGTCGGCGAATGGGTCGTGACGAGAACTTGCCGGCGGCCGGACATGGAGACAAGAAGCTCCGCGATCGTTTCGATCCGCCGCGGCTGAACTCCGTTCTCGGGCTCCTCGAAGGCTACCAACCGACCTGGCCATGGATTGGCGGCGATCGCGCAGAGCGCCAGGACTCGCAGCGTCCCCTCCGAG
>PIVZ01001479.1 GCA_003354045.1 bacterium | reverse complement strand
TGCCACATGATCGTGAGCAGTGCCAGGCACAAGAAGCCGGTGCCCAGCAGCAGGAACGAACGGATACGAAGTGCGATTCCCATGAGGATCCCCGCGACGGACAGACCAGCCAGAACCAGGGGCAGCCACGGGGCACTTGCCACGCCGATCAGGAAGATGTCGGCCGTGGACGACACGTAGATCGCGAGCAGGCAACCGTAGTGAACCGCTCTGCTCTGTGTCTCGGACAACCGGGCATGGTTCAGGTGAGCGGCGACGAGGACGGCCAGCGCCGGCGGGATGAACCAGAGCTGCGGATGCTCGGTGATCCCGAGCCCCTGTGTGTGGTGCAGGAGATACCACAAGCCCGCGTTGAGCGAGAGGCCGGAGACAAGTGCCATCCCCAACGATCGCCGCAGGGCTGCCAGCACCGCGTAGAACGCACCGGCGGTGAGCAGGACGACCGAGAAATGAACCTGTGATGACGCAAGGAAGAACTCGAGCATCGCCAGCACCGGCAGGAACGCACCGCTGCGGCTCAACGGTCGAGCGAGCACTTTCAGGTTGCGACGCTCACACGCCTCGGCCACGGCGACGGCGACGAAAGCCAGACCCATCAGCAGGA
>PIVZ01001478.1 GCA_003354045.1 bacterium | reverse complement strand
CTCCGAGGAGATCAGCCGGATCTACGGTCGCAACGGCGCGGTCGACGACAATGCCGGCACCGGTTACGACGGTACCTCCTACTATCTCAGCCTGCCCGCCAACCGCCTCGAGCTCTGGGCCCGGCTGGTCGCTGACCAGATGGAGAGTCCGGTCTTTCGCGAATTCTATGCCGAGCGGGATGTCGTGATCGAGGAGCGCCGGCGGGCGATCGGCACCCAGCCGAGCATGACCCTCTATGAGCAGGTGATCGGCACGGCGTTCATCGCGCATCCATATCAGATTCTCTGGGAGTGGGAGTCGGAGGTCGCCAACATCACCCGGGCGGAACTGTTCGACTTCTACCGTCGTTACTACGCACCGAACCAGGCCGTGCTGGCACTGGTGGGCGACATTGACATCCCGCAGACGATCGCTCTCATCGAGCGGTATTTCGGCGACATCCCACCGCAGCCGGCCCCGGAGCCGGTGGTCGTCGAAGAACCGGAACAGCGTGGTGAGCGCCGCTTGATGGTCGAGTTCGACGCCGAGCCCCGGTTGCTGATGGCCTGGCACAAGGGGGCGTATGACCATCCCGACGAGGCACCCTTCCGGGTGCTCTCCCAC
>PIVZ01000694.1 GCA_003354045.1 bacterium | reverse complement strand
AACGTAGCCGATGGCAATCCGGCGGCGGTTGCCGCGATGCGCGGCCAGTTCGAGCGTCTCACAGCGGCTGTGCCCTTCGTTGAGTCCAATCTGCGGCTGCCGTCCCCCGACGTTCAGGAGAAACTTGCGGCGCTCGGCTACCTGGTGAGCGCGGCGCCGGTGCCGGGAGAAGAAGCGATCGACCCGCGCCGCTTTGCCGCGGTGCCCGCGCTCATCGATACCGCGCGCATGTTCGTGCAGACCGGTGAAGTGGCTCGCGGCATCGCTGCCCTGGAAATTCTCGCGACCGCTTCTGCAAGTCGCGTGCTTGCGCTCAGGGCGCTGGCTCCCATCTACTCGCTGACCGGTCGGCATGAGGATGCAGCTGCCGCCTACCGCGAGCTTCACGAGTTCCTCGGCGGCGCCGCCGCTCTAGGGCTCGCCCATGCGTTCATGAGTCTGGATCGCGCCAAGGATGCGGCTACCGTGCTTGCGGAGTCGGGCCTTGTCGACCTGTCGCCGGGCTCACGGCTGGTTCGCGCAAGGTTGCTTCTCATGCTCGGGCGTGACGCTGAAGCGGAACGGATCGCGGAGGCATTGCTGGCGGAGTATCCGGACGGCGACGGCGCGCAAGCCGTAGTTGGCGCGGTGCGTGCGGCCCGCGACGGCCCGAGCGCCGAGATCGAGCGGCTGCTCGCGTTACTCGGCGCCGCCGGACGAGCCGATGCCATGCCGCAGACTCGGCTGCTATTGGCCGGTCTCCTGCATGAAGACGGCCGCGATGTCGAGGCGATAAGGCTGCTGGAAAGCGCTGCTATTGTTACTGCCAACGAGCGCGTCGCTGTCGCCGACATAGTCGCTTCCAGAGGCGACGATGAGCGCGCCATCGAGCTCTACGAAGCGGCGGCAGTGGAAAACCCGGCTTCGGCCGAGTTGCGCCTGCGCCTCGTCGATCTTTACGAGGGCACTGGCCGTGTGGCCGACGCGCGGGACACCTACGATTTCTTGATCGCGGTGAATCCCGCCGGTGGCGCATCCTATGCCGATCGCGGGGTGCTCAGCGCCATGGAAGGCAAGACAGAGGCGGCCGCGGCCGATTACCGCAAGGCCATCGACATCGATCCGACCTTGCCCGAGGCCTACTTCAACCTCGCTTTGACCGAGCTTCAAGCCGGCGAGGACCGCGAAGCTGAGAGGAACCTGCGCCGTGCGGTTGAGCTACGGCCCGACTACCGCAAGGCTCATTTCCACCTTTCCATGATCTACCGCCGCTGGGGAGACGATCGCAGCGCCAGCCACGCCACCCTCGCGGTAGAGGGTGACGGGGAGCCGGTGGGGGCGGCCGCGCGCCAAACCGACGATGCACCTGTCGGTGAGGCACCTGTCGGCGAGGCACCTTGACAGGCGTAGTGGCGATAGCATAGGTGTAGGTTGATTGATCCCAATAAGCCCACGAGAGGAGCCAGAGATGCGATACGCCTTCCTGATACTTGCAGCCGCGGCTTTCCTGTTCGTTGCCCAGCCCGCGAGCGCCCAGATCGATAGACCGGACCTCGCCCAGGGCGCCTGGCTGGTGGATCTCACTTCGAGCGCCGCTTCAACGGTCAGGTACTTCGACGGCGGCGCGGTTTTGGATCAGTTCTGGGAGACCTACCATTCAAGCCCCTCCGATACCTACGCTTACCCCTTGCACTACGTGGCAGCATGGGGATCCGCCACTGCCACCACCGCGAGCGGACACGGTGATGTTGCCTGGTGGCTCTACGGTCCGGACAGCGTCAAACGCAAGAGCGACGGCGGCAAGCTCAAGCAGAGCGACTATCTGGCTGTCTTCGTCCACGCCACCGTAACCGGCACGATCTCCACGACGATTCCGGGCCAGTCTATAGTGGCCCGAGGGTGCAAGGCTCAGGCGGGCACCAAGGACAAGGATGGCGGGCCGTCGACGCTGAAGCTCAAGCTCAAGTGCAAGGATCTCTTCGGGCCCTCGGCACTCGACCTCAACCCCACCCAGCAGGCCGCCCTCGCCCGGCTTTTCGGGGTGACGGAGTTCGACGAGGCAGTACTGTCCGGAAAGTTCGACGCGAACAGGGTCCTGCCGTAACTATCCTGACCGGCGCCGCGCGATCTCTTCGGCGCCTCACTCTATGCAGACGTCGTTGCTGGTGCGAAAGACGTTACGGCTCCATGACGTCCCTCCACAGGCCGCGACGTCTCGGACATCGTTGCCGCCGCTCTCGAGCGCCAGCCCTCGCTTGATCGTGTTGTCCGTCCCGGCGTTTGCCAGAAACCCGCTACCGCTGTTGTTTATCGCGCGGTTTTCGGCGAGCAAAGTTTCGTCGCCGGAGATCTTGAAGCCGCTTCCGCCGTTGCTGGTTGCCACGCTCGACTTGCAGCGGTTGTCGGTACCGGCCGTCACCTCGAATCCCGTACCGGCGTTGTGCGTGGCGGTGTTCCGCTCGAAGCGATTGCCATTGCCCGACACCGACAAGCCGCCCTGGGTGTTGCGGGCCG
>PIVZ01001477.1 GCA_003354045.1 bacterium | reverse complement strand
GGGCGCGAGGGCCGCGAAGAGAGCTAGAGCGTCGGTCGCCGGTCGGACAGGTGTTAGCGATGGGCTACAGATTCAACTGAAGCCGGGCGGCTTCGCTCATTCTGTCGGGGCTCCAGGGTGGGCTCCAGACCAGATCGACCTGCGTCTCGCTGACGCCGTCGATCGCCTTCACCTTGGCCTCGACCTCGCCCACCAGCGCCCCGGCCACCGGACAGGCGGGCGACGTGAGCGTCATCTCGATGTTGACCTTGCCCTCAGGCGACGCCTCGACTTCGTAGATCAAACCGAGTTCGTAAATGTCGACGGGAATCTCGGGGTCGTAGACGGTACGAAGGACCTCGACCACCTGTGCTTCCAATGCCTTGGACTTGATATCATCAACGGGGGAATCGGACACGGTGTATCACCTCGCAGGTTGAACGGCAGTCAAGTGACGGGCGTAGGGCGGGCTTTTCTGCCCGCCTTCCTCTCGCCAGAGTTACTCTCTTGCTACTCGGTCGAAACGACCTTCTCGCCCTCTTTGTCGAGGGCCTCGTTGACCGTGTGCCACGCGAGCGTCGCACACTTCACCCTGGCCGGGAAACGGCACACGCCGGAGAACACA
>PIVZ01000693.1 GCA_003354045.1 bacterium | reverse complement strand
GGGTTCCTTACACCACGAGAATCCTCGTCCGTCGCCCAGCCGATTCTGCTGACTTCAACGGGACCGTCGTGATCGAGTGGCTGAACTCCACCGCAGGGTTCGACACCTCGCCTGTGTGGCACGCCTCCGCCGAGCACTTTGCCCGCGAAGGTTGGGTGTACGTGGCTGTCACGAACAGCACGGATTCGATCGACTACCTCGTTGGCGGCTGCCTGCTTCTCGGTATCTTTGAACCACCGGAATGCGGCACCCGCTACGCGGCGCTCTCGCTGCCGGAGAACGGGGTTGCCTACGAGATGGTCAGCCAGATCGCTAACCTGCTCAAGACGAACGCGTCGCCGAGCCCGCTAGCGCCCGATTATGTCGTGGATCGCCTTTATCATGCCGGTCAGTCCCAGCAGGGCGGCTCCATGGTGACCTATGCCACCGCGTTCCATTTTTCGGAGAACGACGGCTACTTCGTGCAAGCCGCCGGCAGCGCCCGCGCGATCAACCACCAAACCCCCTGTGAAGACTTGGGTGCGCCGGCTTATCCCGCCTGCACGCCGACCTTGCAGGGGGCCGACCGGCGAGTGGCAACAGACCAGATAGTGCCCGTTTACCGGGTCCACGCGGAGACCGATTTGTCTTTTGGTGTTCTGGCAAGTCCCGATGCGCGGCAAACCGATACGCCTACATTCCGTTACTACGAGACGGCGGGCACTGCGCACATCACCATCCACAAGGGCGACGAGCCGATCATTCCCGGAGGTGTCATCCCGTTTGTGAACGATCCTATTTTCCTCCAGCAACTGTGCGAAAAGGAGATCAATTCGCTCGCGGACGGGCCGATCTTCGGCTCCTACCTGTGGAACGCGATGTGGGAGAACATGGAGCAGCAGGTTCAGTTCGCCACGGCCCCGCCTAGCGGAGCCCTCTTCGACCTCGATGGCGACGAGATCGCGCGCGACACCGACGGCAACTCGATCGGTGCCATTCGCTTCCCACTGATGGATCTACCCAAAGCGACCTATGGTCCGCAGAACGCGCTTGATCCCGCGATGCCGGCGGCTTTCGAGGACCTAGGCAATCTGTTTTGCATTCTGGCGGGGACCGTGGAGCCCTTCGATGACGCGGACCTCGAGTTGCGTTACCCGGACTGGGTGGACTACGTCGCTCAGTACAACCAGAAGGCCAACGATCTCATTACCGCACGCTTCTTGCTCCCGGCAGACGCGGCGAATACCTACCTGTTTGCCGAGACCGCAGGTCAGCGCAAGTGTATGACAGGGCTCAACGGTAACTTCGCCAAGATCGCCAAGACCCAGGGCAAGGAAATCTCCAGGTGTATCAAGGACGAGTCCAAGGGCACGCTCGATGCCCTGCCCCTCACGGTCGAGCAGTGCCTGGTTGCCGATAGAAAGAAGAAGATAGAGAAAGCCACGGGGAAGACGACGACCAAGGCTTCGCTCCATTGCACTGTGGCGCCCGACTTCGGGATCCCCGATGCAGCCACCGTCAATCTGGATGCAGTGGCGATGCCAAACGATGTGGCTCACGATATCTTCGGCCCGAATCTGGATGCGGCGATCGTCCAGTCCGGCTCGAGTGAGACGAAGTGCCAGGCCGGTCTCGTGAAGCAATCCCTGAAATGCGTCGACACGACCGTGAAAGGATTTGGGAAGTGCAAGAAGGCCGGGGTCAAGACCGCATACATCAATCACCCGTTGGGGCTTGCCGAGTGTGTCGGCGACGACCCGAAGGGGAAGATCGAGAAGGCCTGCGTCACGAATATGAAGAGCAAGGTGTTGTGGGGCTGTAACGGCGTAGACTACGCGGCGTTGTTCCCGGGAGAATGCGCTGGCGAAGCATCGCTGACCGCGTTCGAGGCGTGCATCGAGCGGCAAGTGGTGTGCCGCACTTGCAAGGCCCTCAACGCGGCCGAGGAAGTGGATCGCAACTGCGACCCGGTTGACGATGGGCTCCACAACGGAACCTGTGTGGGGGAATAGCGCCGGTTAGCCGTCCCCAATTTACGTGAGACGTAGCGGGAGCCGTGTCAGGCGCCGGCCGGTTGCGTCGCGCACCGCGTTGGCGATGGCCGGCGGGGCGACGATGATGCCCGGCTCTCCGGCAGCGGCGGGTCGTGCCGCCTGCGTGTCGATGACCTCGAGCTCGAAGGTTGGAGCATCGCTCATGCGCGGGATTCGGTAGGTATCGAAGTTTCGCGTGGCCACCTCCCCCGAGCCGATCTCCAGCTCTTCGGTCAGTGCCATGCCGATGCCCCAGATCATGTTGCCTTCCATCTGCGCCTCGAGTTGATCGGGGTTTATCGCCAGGCCCACGTCTTGAGCGCAGCACATACGCAGGACGCTGATCTTTCCGTTCTCGGGATCCACACGCACGTCGGCGCTTGCGGCAATGAAGCTGTTCTCCTCGTAGATACCGCAGGCGAAGCCGCGCCCATGACCGGCATCTACGGGGAGCGGGACTTGCGCTGCCAGCTCGCGAACGCGG
>PIVZ01001476.1 GCA_003354045.1 bacterium | reverse complement strand
ATCCTGAGTATATCTTATTGTTAACCAATGGCGGGCCAGGGTTATTCACCACTGAAGTATGGGCTTTAACGGCTTACAAACGCGCCCTGGGCACCTATTTCGGCAACGTCTTCAACGTGGTTGCGCGGGAGTCCTCTACGGGCGGCGCCGCGGACCCCCTGAACAACGTCGAGCGCGTGCTGATCGCCGTCCCCGATCCGGGGATCTGGACGATCACAGTCGTTGGGGCGGACGTTCCGCTCGGTCCGCAGGGCTACGGCCTGGCGGTCTCGGCCCTCTTCGAGACGACGCCCGTGGCGCTCTCCTTCTTCACGACGGAAGTCGTCGATGAAGGGGTTGATCTGATGTGGGAGATCGCGGACCACTCGGACCCCGCCGACCTCCGCCTCCTCGTCAATCACGAGACAGGCAGCCGCGAGGTGGAGTTTGCCGCGTCGGCGCAGGACACCTACACGGCCAGGGACCGCCACACGAACCTCCGTCACGGCGGCATCTACGAATACAGCCTCTTTTCACGCGAAGCGGGGCAGGACTGGCAGCTTCTCCGGAGCAACTCGGTGGAGCTGGAGCCGTCCCCATTCGCGACCGCGCTGCTCGGCGCCTATC
>PIVZ01001475.1 GCA_003354045.1 bacterium | reverse complement strand
GCGCTGCGACTCGATCCAGGCGACGCAACGACCCACTACAACCTCGGCCTGATACTCCGTCACAAGGGGGACCTCGACGGAGCCGTTGAGCAGTTCAAGGCCGTCGTGCGGCTTGAGGCGAACGACGCCGAAGTGCATGTGCTCCTCGGCGATGTCCATAAGGACATGGGCGATCTGGCCGAGTCGGTCAAGCACTACCACAATGCGGTCGGGATCGAGCCAAAGCGCGCGATGTACCACAGCCGTCTCGCCCGGGCACTGGGACTGAAGAAGGAAGCCACCGAGGCCGTCGAGGCCCTGGCCAAGGCCATCGACCTTGACGAGCGGTATCGCGATTGGTCCAAGAGCATCGAGGACTTTGACGCCATTCGCGACGATCCCGCCTTTCGCAAACTCGTCTACGCCGAGTAAGGCTCGGGTGCCACGGACAAGCGGAGCGCGGCGCAGCTTGTCCGTGCTGTACGGAGGTCCGTTCGTTCGCGCTAGTCTGGTGACTTGCCCTACGTGCTCTTGTCCAGGCCGCGCGTGGCAAGGGGGGAAGCGCCATGCCGATCTCGGGCACCAGTGCCGGTATGCTAGGCTCGCCACTCCAAGTGCCGTGCCACC
>PIVZ01001474.1 GCA_003354045.1 bacterium | reverse complement strand
AGCAGCAGTTGTTTCTGCAGGCCGCCGGGGTCGAAGTACTGAGTGATGCCGAGCGCGTCGGTGAGCTCTCGCGGCGAGCCGGCGATGTTGGCGCCGATGGTGATCGCCCAGAAGGCAAGCTGGTCCCACGGCAGCAGGTAGCCCGTGAAGGACAGTGCCAGCGTCAGCACCAGCAACGCCATGCCGAGCAGCCAGTTGAACTCGCGCGGCGGCTTGTAGGCAGCGGCGTAGAAGACGCGGCACATGTGCAGGAGCACGGCGACCACCATCAAATGGGCTGCCCAGCGATGGACGTTTCGAATGAGCCGGCCCGAGGGAACCACGAAGTGGATGTCCTTGATGCTATCGTAGGCCAGGGCGATCGAGGGCATGTAGTAGACCATTAGCAAGATGCCGGTGGCCGTCAGAATGATGAACAGCGAGAAGGCGCTCACGCCGAGCGCCATCGTGGTATTGAAGCGCAGGCTGTTTGCGTGGATGCGGGTGGCGTGAATGTGCAGGAACAGGTTCGAGAAGACCGCCAGCGAGCGGCTGCGATCGGATCTCGGTCCTTCGTGGCGCATGAGCGATTGCTTCAGACTCTGCGGGAGCCTGCGAAGGTTTTCGC
>PIVZ01001473.1 GCA_003354045.1 bacterium | reverse complement strand
CTGGTTACGCCCTCCTTGAACCACGGGTCGCCCGCCGCGAAAAGGCCGATCGGGTTCCAGGTGTGGAAACACTCGTGCAGGGCGACGTCCAGGAAGGAGTGGACGTTCGAGTCGTCGGTATTCGTGAGATCGACATCGTGATGGACGTAAGCTTGGCAGGTGTACGCCCCCTCGAGGCCGCCGGTCCCGTCGTTGCGGAAGTAGTAGAAATTCTTCTCCGGGAATGGCGCTCCGCCGAAGAATGCGGTCAGGGTCACAACGATCGTTTTCGTCCAGCCGCGCAGCGCCTCCATCTCTTCCTCCGAGAAGTCCTTGCCGCCGCGGACGATCATCTCGACCGACGGGTCGCCTTCGTGCAGCGTCTCCGCGACGTAGCGACCGAGGCCCCACTGCAGCGAGAGCAGCTCGTAGAGATTGCCGAGCTCGAAGCGGCCATCCGGCAGGCCGTGGAGGGGCACGCCCTCGGGCAGATCGAATTCGACCCCTATCGATGCAGGGCTGCGCATCGCGACCGGGGCGTCCGGGTGTAGCTCGGGGAAGCAGAATACGTAGTTGCCGGCAAGCCATGCGCGCTTCCCGTCCATGAATGGAATCTGCGTCGGGTAGT
>PIVZ01001472.1 GCA_003354045.1 bacterium | reverse complement strand
TCGCGCACGTCATAGGGCTTGCGAACGTCCATGGGAATTAGACCGTAGAGCTCGGCCGGGTCGCACAGCGGCTCGCGCGGCTCGCGGCACAGCAGCGTCATCGGCTTGCTCTCGTTCAGGTTGGCCACGCAACGCCGGGCCAGGGCCAGGGCGTGGCGGTCATCGAGCGCGTAGTGATCGGTGACACCGGAGTGCCGCGCGTGAACGTCGGCACCACCCAGCTCCTCGGCGCTCACTACCTCGCCAGTGGCGGCCTTGACCAGCGGCGGACCTCCCAGGAAGATCGTGCCTTGCTCCTTGACGATGATGCTCTCATCGGCCATGGCGGGCACGTAGGCCCCGCCCGCCGTGCAAGAGCCCAGCACCGCGGCGATCTGCGGGATGCCCTCCGCCGAGAGCGTCGCCTGGTTGTAGAAGATGCGACCGAAGTGCTCCCGATCGGGAAAGACGTCGTCCTGATTCGGCAGATTGGCACCCCCCGAATCCACCAGATAAATGCAGGGGAGGCGATTTTCGCGCGCAATCTCCTGGGCTCGCAGGTGCTTCTTGACCGTGACCGGGTAGTAGGTGCCACCCTTCACCGTGGCGTCGTTGCAGACAATGACGCA
>PIVZ01001471.1 GCA_003354045.1 bacterium | reverse complement strand
GGCGACTCCTGCCGCCGAGCCGGCACTCGTGCAGGAGGAGGCTGAGGTCGCTGCCGCACCGTCGGAGTCATTGCCTGACAACGAGGTCTTCCAGGACCCGGAGTTGACGGCGATGTTCCTCGAAGCGACCACCGAGGCGATCGAGGAGATCACGCAGGGTCTGCTCGGGCTCGAGAAGTCCCCCGGAGATCTGGAGTTACTCAACCAGGTCTTCCGCAACGCCCACAACATCAAAGGTGCATCGGGGGCGGCCGGTCTCTCCGGCATGAACCGCGTTACGCACAACATGGAAACGGTGCTCGACCATCTGCGCAATCAGCGGTGCGTCCTGGACGAGGAGATGACGTCCGCGATCTTCCAGGTCGTCGATCGTCTGCGCTCGGTCGTGGAGGTCATCCGTGACGGGAAGATGGGTGACGTAGGCGCTGACGAGTTGTGCGACCTGTTCGATAAGTGGATCCCGCCGGATCAAGGCGGTAGCAGCGCGCCGGACGAAGCCGGTGCTTTGGAGACGACACCCGCGCCCGCACCGTCTGCCGCACCCGCGGCGCCGAGTGGGCCTTCCGTACCGACGGACTCCACTATTCCGATTGGTTGTGTAAACGTGA
>PIVZ01001470.1 GCA_003354045.1 bacterium | reverse complement strand
ACCGCCCGGGCCCGATGGCGATCACGTCGCCGTTACTTGCAGCGTCGACCGCGTCCTGAATGGCGCAATAGACCACCGAGTACGGATCACCCTGTGGGCTCGCCACACACCCTCCATCGTTCACGTCAACAGAGATGCTACCGGCCCATGCCGTGCCGGTGCAAAGCGTCAGCGCGGCGACAATCGCAAATACCATTCTTGTTCTCATGATCTTCTCCTGTTCGTCATTCTGACTTGCGTCTTGATTGCGCCGTTCACGTGCAAGCTGCCTAATCATCTGTATGGTCTTCCACTCTCTGTGTTGCCGGATGTTCGTGTCGACGCAGTGCACGTTCGAACAGTACGAGAGTCCGTTACCGGCCTCACGGCCTGCACGTCTCTCACGATCAAAGACAATTCTGCTCGGCTCCGGTTCTCGTTTTGGCCGGGGGAGCCGCCACGCTCTCGCTCCGTCGCCGTGATCTGGCAAGGCGCGCCCGCCCCCGTTGGCGCAGCTTCAGCACTTACTAGAAAAGGGCAGATCTCAGCTATTAGGGGAAACCCGCAGAGGCATCAGCAGACCCCCTCGGTAGGCCCGAGCGAGCGCGTGCCGCCGGGGCTAGAGACTC
>PIVZ01001469.1 GCA_003354045.1 bacterium | reverse complement strand
CTGTCTCGCGCGCCGCTTCCCATGTGGGATCGCCCGCCACCAGCAACGTCATGTTCCCCGGTACGTAGTAACGCCGATAATAATCGAGCACCGCCTGTCGCTTCATCGCCTCGATTGACTCCGCCGTCCCGAGCACCGGTCGCGCATACGAACTGCCCTGGCCGTACGCGGTGTCGATCTTCCGCTCGATCATGTAGTCCGGATTCGCCCGGTCCTTGCTGATCTCCTCGAGGATGATGCCGCGTTCCTTCTCGAACTTCTCCGGCGGCAGGGTCGAGTGGAACAGCATGTCGGCCAGGATCTCCGTCCCTCGATCCAGATCCTCCGCGGCACAGACCATCAGATAGACGACGTGATCGCGGCGCGTCGTGGCATTGGCGTAGGCCCCGATCAGATCGATGTCGCGGTAGAGCTCCTCCTGGGTGCGACTGAAGGTGCCGTTGAACAGCAGGTGCTCGAGGAAGTGGGCCGCGCCGTTGGTGGTCTCATCCTCCCAGGCGGCACCCGCCTGCACGATGACGGCGAGCGCCACGAGACCGGAACCACGGCGTTCCGAGTAGACGAGGTTGAGT
The DNA here is from genome assembly GCA_003354045.1 of bacterium. Lineage (GTDB taxonomy): Bacteria > Desulfobacterota > Binatia > UBA1149 > CAITLU01 > PIVZ01. Next base: position 36 of record PIVZ01001469.1, on the reverse strand, counting down.
CCGCCCTCGAGGGTCTCTCCACGGAAACCGGCGCCG
>PIVZ01000692.1 GCA_003354045.1 bacterium | reverse complement strand
TTGTTCAGGCACTCGATGAAATGAACTTTCCCGTTGATGCAGTGCTGGACCTTACAGAGGTCGTCGCGGCTCCCAGCCAGGCACGAGTATTCCTTTTCGCACTTGGTGGTCTGGCACAGTATCTCTTCGTCGATCTTGAGGTCCATCTGGGCTTATCCAAGCACCTTCCACCCCCCGAAGATCAAGGCCCGGCCAACCCAGAGGCGCGCCGCACGCCTGGGTGTTACGACCGCTGGTGCGATCGAACCGCCCCGGCTGCCAGTGCGCTGGCAGCTGCGGTATAGCGCGGCCGCCCATACAGGTCGAGCCGCCCGCGCCTTGCATGACGGGGCCCCGACAATCAGCGATTGGCGTGGCAGGTGGCCTCTTCGGTGCCGACCCGCAGCCACCGCGTGGTTCTGCCTATCAGCGGAATTCCGATGTAGCCACGCAGTGCCAGGCGGTCGGCGCCTTCCAGGGTAAGCGTGCACTGGTAGGTGCGGCCGCTGTCGGGGTCGTAGATGCTGCCCCCCTGCCACACGTTATCGGCGTCAGATTTCTCGAGGGCCGCGAGAATCTCGAGGCCCTCGACCTTACGGGCGCGCAGAGCCGGCTCGCTGTTGTTGCGGTCGAGCAACTCGCATCCGAACTCGTCGAAGGGCGAGCGCAGCCACACGATGCGCCCGCACAGATTACCGGTGCACTCGTAGACCTCCACGCGGGCGGCCCCTCCTTCGACGTACCACAGGCCCATGGGCGAGCTCTCGGCCGCATACGAAATGCTCGGGACGATGATGGCGGCGAGCAGAGCGACTGCTGCCAGCCATGAAGCAGAGCGACCGTGCCGCTCCCCGGTCGCGACTTGGCGAAAGTACGGGAATATATTCATGGGTCAGTGATCCGGCCTTCAGGCCGTGCTCGCCTTCATTCCGAAAGCCGGCCGTACCGCTGGCGCCGGGCGGATCAGGAAGTGATAGACCGCCATTGCCAGCACGACGGCAGTCACGAGTACCAGCGGGAACTTGACGGCCGGCGGCAGGGGGAGCTGCAGGAGAAAGTAGCCGGGCAGCACGATCGCGCTCTGGTGCAGAACGTAGATTGGCAGAGCCGATTCGGCGAGATACCCGAGGGCGACGCCACCGAAGCACAGGTGCTTCCTGGCAAAGCCTATCATCGCGACGATGGTGCAGTAGCCGGCAACCGCCGTAAGGGCCAGCACCGGCAGGAGCTGAAGCACGGCCGTGAGGCTCGGCTCTTCCGGCCACACCTTGCCTGCGCGCGCGATCCAGAACCACAGCATGAGGCCGTAGGAGACCGCGCTGATGGCGCCGGCCCGTTTCCATTCGCGGTCGATCACACCATCCCAAACGGGATTGCGCGCCCACAGAAAGCCGAGGATGAAGAAGGTGCTGTAGAAGGCGAAGTTCGCCCAGTCGTTGATGAGGTTCTGTCCGCCCGGCCAAACCAGACGCAGCGTTATCTGAATGAGCACCAGCGGCACCAGCGGCAGGTAAAGCCGGCTCGACGAGGCTTGTGCGAAGCGCTCGGGCTGCGCCAGCAGACGGACGAAGAAGCCGCGGTAGAGCATCGTGAAGGTGAAGAGGTAGATGAGGAACCACAGATGCGACCAGGTGAATCGGTCGAGATTCGTGAAGAAGGTCGGCAAGAACTCGAGGAAGGTCTCGCGGAAAGGCTCTTCGAACTCGACGTAGCCGCTTATTCCGAGCGAGAAGCCGGACTTGAGCTCGAAGTACTTGATCGGCGGACACAGGAAGATGACTCCGAGCGCAAAGGGCACGAGCAGCCGGCGCACCCGCTCTTGCATGAATCCTTCACTGCCGCGTCTTGATAGTGACGCGTGGGCCGCCCACCCGGCCAGTGCGAAGAAGAGCGGCATATGCCAGAAGTGGATGGACATGGTGAGCGCGTCGAGGCCGAGCGACAGCTCCGTATTCTTGATGTGATAGAAGGGGCTGACGTCGAATGCTTTCGCGACGTGAAAGAAGAAAAGTAGGTAGGTCGCGAAAACACGCAGCCAGTCCACGTCGTAGCGGCGCGTATCCGTTTGCATGGGTGATTACTCCTTCAAGTAAACGTGCACGAGCGCGTCTACGGCGGCCGCTTCTGCCGCTTCGTCGCTCAGGCGCGTCGGGGTCGGGTCATAGTGGCGGTGCATGGCGAAGTAGGCGGTCAGCTCGCTGAAGACACGGGCCGCGCCGACGGTATCGGGGGCTGCGCGAATCAATCCGGCGCGAGTGCGCTTCTCGAAGTAGGCCGTCAGAGCATCGAGCAGTGCGTTGCGCGTTCTGCCGAACCACAGCTCGGCCAGCTCCGGCCACTCGAGCGCAGAGCGCTCCATTATTCTCAGCCCACGGTGATTGCGCGCGATGGCCCGGAAGAGCCCACGCGCTATGGCTTCGAGCTCGGCGCGGACGTCGGCGGGCCGGTCGGTGGCCAGCGCCTCCTCGAGGGCAGGCAGACCGGCCTCGCGGGCGAGCAGGTCCTGGAGATAGGCCAATGTCGCACCCGGTTG
>PIVZ01001468.1 GCA_003354045.1 bacterium | reverse complement strand
GGCATCCGCGTCAACCTGGGGGACTACGTCCTCGACGGGACGTTACTCAGGAAGATGAACGAACTGCGGCGGTCACTTGCCGCGGTCCGGGAGTAGGACCAGATGCAAATCAAGCCCGAAGAAATCAGCTCGATCATTCGCAAACAGATCGAGAGCTTCGACATCGACCTGAGTGTCGACGAAGTCGGCACCGTGCTCGAGGTCGGTGACGGCATTGCCCGCATCTACGGCCTCGAGAAGGTCATGACCAACGAGATGGTCGAGTTCCAGAACGGCTCGTACGGTCTCGCCATGAACCTCGAAGAGGATTACGTGGGCGTCGTGATCATGGGCGACTACCTCGACATCGAGGAGGGGCAGTCGGTCAAGCGCACCGGTCGCGTCCTTTCGGTGCCGGTGGGTGAGGCGCTGCTCGGCCGCGTGGTTGACGCCCTGGCGCAACCGCTCGACGGCAAGGGCCCGATCGAAACAACCGAGTTCATGCCGCTTGAGGGCAAGGCGCCCGGCATTGCCGATCGCCAGCCCGTATCCGAGCCGCTGCAGACCGGCGTCAAGGCGGTCGATGGCATGATCCCGGTCGGCCGCGGACAGCGCGAGCTGATCATCGGC
>PIVZ01001467.1 GCA_003354045.1 bacterium | reverse complement strand
GCACGCAGGACAAAGGCTCTTCCACGGGGAATCTCCGATCCCCACATCCGCAGGCTGCTGCGGGCTACACCTCTCTATCAGGACATGCTTACTGTGCTCGGGCGAGCCGGTATGCGCCGGCCCGAGTGGCAGCCGCTCCGGGCTTGGGGTGGGTCGCTCAGTGCCCGCTCGGTCGAACTCGCCGGGCTGGTGACCGAACTGACCGATCTCTTCTATGTCATGCGGTTTGGCGGCCGCGATCTCACCGCTCAAGAGCGTGCGCGGGCCGTTGATCTTCTCGCCCAGCTTGCGCCCGCGGCGGCCAGCTCTGCCGCCGACTGAGCCGGCTCGTCCATTCTCGGACGGTGCGTCACCCGGTCACGCCGCACAGATCGGCCCGGAATCGGTGCCGGCGGTCTTCCCGACGCCATCGCATGAACCCCATGCCCGCTTCGGTCGATCCAACCCCGGCAGCTAAAGCAGAAGGGGCCGCGACATGCCAGCCAAGCGCTCTCGGACCGATCGTTGGAGAAACTCCCTGTGGCAGATCTACGAGCGCAACGGTGCGATCGAGATCTCGCTGGCCCGCTGAATATCATTAGAAGCGCCAGTAGTAACCCCATCCGGCCC
>PIVZ01001466.1 GCA_003354045.1 bacterium | reverse complement strand
GCCATATAGAGCAGCATCTCGCAGCGGATGCCCATGTCCTCGTGGTCGCGGTTGAGCAGCACATCTCGGATCCGCTCGCCGACGGGCGTGCCCCCGGGATCACGGACCAAATGCAGCGGCACACCATGGCTCTCACACTCGGCCGCGAACCGGGCAAGCTGGGTGGACTTGCCCGAGCCATCTGGCCCGTCGATAACGACAAACCTACCCGCGAGGCGTTTGAGCCACGCGGTGGAGGGGCCGGGGGCATTCGGGTTGGCTTTGGCGCTTGCCACGGTGCTAGACATCCTTGTCGTGGTACTCACGCGCGGAGTGTAGCGTGGCCGGCGGGGGCCGTGCCCGTCGCGATCGGAGACGGACCAGAGCGGCAGTTTCTTCGCCCCCCTGGGGCGTGGACCACAGCATGTCGAAACGCTCGATCATGCTCACGGCCCGCGCGAGCATGGCATCCAACGAGAACATGGGATGCTCATAAGAAAAACCCCGGACTGGTGCCCGGGGTCTGGTGAACATCGAGTCTCTCGGCCTATCCGACCAGACGAACAGCTTGCCTTCCTTAGCAGCACCGATCAGCACATCGGCGACCTCGGGTCGGCTGAACTCGGCGGGG
>PIVZ01000117.1 GCA_003354045.1 bacterium | reverse complement strand
GTGGACCGTCAGCCGGCCATGGTGGAGGACACCCCGCTGGTGGTTCGCAGCGTAGACGGTGACTCGGAGAGCGGCTTCACGATCCGCACCAGTGACGGCATCGAGGAGGCGCTCGACTGCTCGACGTTGAGAGTGGGTGAGGCTGAGGTGCTCTATTGCACCGTTGATCGCGGCGAGCGCGGTCTCATGGACGCCCGCTTTCTCAGGCCGGCCTATTACCACCTGGCCCAGCATATGAACGTGGACGAGACCGGAGCCGTTCTCGAGAGCTGTGGCACAGCGTATCGACTTGCGGTCAAGGGCGCCTGAAGTGCGCATCGTTCTCGTCGAGCCGGAGATCCCACAGAACACGGGCTCGATCGCTCGCCTGGCGGCGGCCACCAATACGCCTCTCGATCTGGTAGGCCCCCTCGGCTTCTCTCTCGACGACAAGTACTTGAAGCGCGCCGGTCTCGACTACTGGCCGCTGGTCGATCTCACCGTCCATGAGAGCTGGAACGAGTACGTGGCGACACCGCGCGACGGCCGCATGGTCGCCTTCTCAGCACGCGCCAGCCGCCCCTACACCGAATGCAGCTTCCGCCCCGACGATCGCTTCGCCTTCGGCCGCGAGACCAAAGGACTTGACCCCGAAATACTCGCGGCCCTCGAAGAAAACGTCTACACGATTCCCATCGACAACCCCGGAGTGCGCAGCCTCAATCTTTCCAACGCAGTCTCGATCGTCGTCTACGAAGCCCGCCGCCAGCTCGGGCAGTAGGGGAGCGGCAAGTAGACGTCGTGCCCAGCGGCTCGCACTGCGGATTCGGACCAAAACCTCCTGTTGCCGGTAAACGAGCTTGCGCGCTCAGGCGAGCGCGCTGCGTGTGAAGCGGGCCAGGACGTCGATGATCTCTTCGAGGTCGTCGTAACGGCCGTCGAGATGGCCGAGGCCGAGTGCTTCGGTGAAAGCTCCGATCGCGTCGGCGAGCATCGTGCGTTCTGCATCGCTACGGTCGCGGCTCAGGTGTTCGTCGAGGGTGCGTAGATCGGTGACGAGGTCCTCGCGCAGGGCATCGGCTATGCCACGGCAATGGCGGGCCAGTGGTGAGTCGCTGTGGGTACGCTCGCGCACGTAGACACGAAACAACATCGGGTGCTCGAGCATCGCTGTGACCGATAGGCGGAAGGCCTCGCGCAAAGCCTCGTCGGGGTGCCCCCCGGCCATCGCTTCGAGATCGATGGCCGCACGTGCCCGCGCCAGCTCCTGGCGCAGCTCGTCGATCTGGCTCTCGCCGAGGGCCTTCAGCAGGTCGTCGCGGTCGCGGAAGTGGACGTAGAAGGTCGGTTGGGCGACCCCAGCCTCGCGGGCCACCTCGCTGGCCGTGAAGCTTCGCCCGCCCCCGGCATCGGCAAGCTTGAGTGCTGCTTCGATCAGCCGGCGGCGCGTGATCGCCTTCGTCTCTTCGCGTGAGAGGGGCTTCCCTGGCATCACTTCACCGATACGGGCATTGGTGACGTCTGTCAACGGGCAAGATGCAGCAGTCTCGTAAACCCTGGATATATCTGCCTATTAGCCCACCAGCTGACATTTTGAGGCCTACGCAGAAACATCCTTGCGAATGACCCTCTAGATTCGATAATAACAGTATCGGTGAAATTAACGACTCGAATCAATCGATATCATCCGGAGGAGAATCACATGCCCAGCTACGCTCGTGCTGTGACCGCGACGATCGCCGTTGCCTTTACCTTTATTGTTGCTGCCAGCGCTGTCGCCGCAGACGTCATCGCTTTTGCCATGGTCCCCGCCGCTGCTGCCGATGGCGGTGGCCCGATCCAACCGGGCGATGTGATCACCAAACAGAACGCCAGCAAGATCGACGGCCTGGCGAGCGAAGGCGTCAAATGGGCCGTGAACAACGGCATGGACATGCGGATCGTGCCGTACGAAAGAATCCCCATGCCGAGCGCCTATCTAGAGGCAAGCGAGCGCTACGGTGATCAGACGGAGCTCGGCTCCCACAACGAGTTGGTCGGCTGGGTTGCCGGCAAACCGTTTCCGATCGTAGACGAGAACGATCCTGAAGCGCCGGTAAAGATCATGTACAACTTCCAGAACACCCACTACTTCAGCGACGACCTGGGGTTGCATCTGGTGGATGCCGACACCGGCTCTCTCTACGTGGACGCCGGGGGCAACCGTCGCTACGCCGTCGAGCGCCACTTTGTCTCCGACTGGCTGCGTGTGCTCCAGTTCCAGGGCAGGCTTCACCACGAGCCGACGCCCGCCTTCGAGGACAACGCCGATGAGACCTTCCGCAAGTCGGGCCTCTATCCGCTGATCGAGCCTTTCGATCTCAAGGGCGTGGGCGGCGTCAGCTACCGCTACCAGGATCTGCTTCGCCACGACGACACGTGGCTCTATCTGCCTGCGGTCAGGCGCGTGCGTCGCATGTCGAGCGCGCAACGCAGCGACGCGCTGTTCGGCCAGGACATCGACGTAGACAGCTACGGCGGCTACGCCGGCCAGATTCCCTGGTTCGAGTGGAAACTCCTTGGAACGAAGCCGATGCTCGCATCGCTACACGGCGAGAACCTTCCGCCCAAGCCCTGCACGAAGGACGGGGGCATGACGTTTTGCGAGAACTGGGAGTTACGGCCTGAAGTCTACGTGATAGAGGGCACGCCCAAGGTCTCCAACTACGCCTACGCCAAGCGCTTGATCTACATCGACAAGGAGACCAACTTCGTCGTCTACTCCGACCTCTACGACCGCTCCGGCGAGCTGTGGAAGGTCGTCATGCAAAGCATCCGCACCTCCAAGCAACCCAACCCCAAGGTCGATTACAGCTACGACGAGCCACGCATGTTCATCTACGCCTTCAGCGTGATCGACATACAGCTCATGCACGGCACCCGCGCGTCGATCCCCGGCATGGCCTTCCCGGACGAGGCGGGCTGGTACATCGACGTCGGCTTCGACACCGCCCGCGCCGCCGACGAAGACTGGTTCTCGGTGGCCGGCCTCGTAACAGCCGGCCGCTAGCCGGCGCCGCTGCGGCCTTGCGCATGCGTTTTCTGCTGCATGCGTTTTCTGCTTGCCAACGTGGCCTGCGTTCCTCTAGGATGCTGCAAGAAAGTTTCAGGAGGCCACAATGAAAGCACAAGTCCGTTCAGTATATCTTGCCGCCGCGGTCGTCTTGCTTCCGTCTGTGGTATCAGCGTTCAACCTGACCGGGACCTGGCAGGGCAAGGTTACCTGCAAGCAGTTCGGTGCGGCAGGGTTGGACCTCATACCGACGCTCAAGTTGGAGGAGACATTGGACATCACGCAAACGGGTTCCGCCTTGGTCGTTGATTCGAGCAACGGGTTCGTCCTTGGAGCCATGGGGGCGGCCATAGATGACGAGGACAAGCCGGCCAACGGTCAGGCCAGTCTCGTCGGGTGTGAAAACGACGGAAATGTCAATACCACGTCCGAGGAGGTGGGGATCTTCAAGGTAAGAACGAAGCCGTCGGCCGACAAATACTTGATCAAGGGTGTTTCTCAGCACGTCGATGACGACAGCACGGTCACCTGCAAGTGGAAGCTCACCCGTACGAGCGCACTCGATCCCTCCGCCAGTCCGTGTCCTTGAAGTTCCATGAAAGCGACGGGTGGTGACGAGCGCCCCCGCAACACGTCGTCGGCAACGAAGTTCTCGAGCAGGTTTGTTAGCATCTAGCGATAACGCCAGACCTCGAAGAGTTCGCCCTGGCATGATCGCGTTCGACGATCGGCAGCAAGGGCGACGTGGGGCACCCGACAAGGTGCACAGCCGCGCAACCGCTTGGGGTTGCAAGAGGTGCGCCTTCGGTAAATACGTGTGGCTACACCGAACTGCCGGCCTCGGCACTTCCCCGGAGCGGGATTACAGTGTCCCGGCCGGCATGGGGTGGCGCGTGCGGTCCGCGCCCATCAGAAACGGAGGGAACCGATGGCAAATACGAAGCTTTATGACGACCTTGCGGCCCATCTCGATCAGGGAATCGTAGGTAGCCCCAAGTCTCCAGCCCTCATGGGCATTCTCGAAGTTCTGTTCCCGCCTGAGGAGGCCCGCATCGCGGCCAAGCTCCCATTGGTGGACACGACCCTCTCGGCGCTCCAAGAGCTGTTCTCGGAGGACGGCGACGGTTTGGAGGCCGTCCTCGACAGCATGGTGGAGCGCGGGACGGTATTCTCGCTTCGCCAAACGAGCGATGAGCGTAAGTTCAGGCTGCTCCCCTCCGTGGTCGGCTGGGCGGAGACGCCGTTCTGGGCGGGCAAGGAGAACGATCAGACCCGCGCCCTGAGTCCTCTGTGGCTCAAGTACCGTGAGGAGGCCTTCGGTCAAGAGCTTGCGCGCGGAGTGCCTCCGGTGCGCGTCATCCCGATTGCCGAGGAGCTTCCCGACAAGACCGCGGTGGTCCCATACGAAGACCTCGAGCCGCTGGTAAGGCAGCAGTCCTACCACGCCGCGGGCCACTGCCCGTGCCGGCTAATGAGGAAGTCTACTGGCGATGGCTGCGATCACTCCCTGCAGAACTGCCTGCACTTCGGCGAGATGGCTCAATTCATGGTCGAGCGCGGCATGGCCCGTGAGATCACGCCGGACGAGACCATGAAGATCCTCCGCGAGTCGCACGAAGAGGGACTCGTCCACAACACCGACAACGTCGATGCCGGAGGCCAGATCGGCACCATCTGCAACTGCTGCGGTTGCTGCTGCGTGTTCCTCGACACGAAGAACAAATTGGGCATCCAGACCTTCTCTGCCTCGAACTACCGAGCCGAGATGGATCAGGAGATGTGCGTGGCTTGCAGCAACTGCGAGGACCGCTGCCCGATGCACGCCATCGAGGTAGACGATACTGCGGTGGTGGACAAGACGATCTGCATCGGCTGTGGCGTGTGCATCCCCTCGTGCACGAGCGGCGCCGCACACCTCGTGCAGAACGCGGACCCCAAGCCGCCGCCGAGCGTCGAGGAGTTATTCGCGGCTCGATTCATAGTGGCCGACTGAAGCGTCGAGGGAGTACCCTCGGCAGCGAACAGAACAGCCGGGTCACAGCGTGTGGTCACGATGCTGCGGCAGAGGTCGGACAGGCATGCGGTGAGGGCAGGTTAGTAATGGTTGCTGTCGCGGGCCAGCCTGGTTTATCGACCCGCCTTCCTACTTTTCGGGCCAGACCTGCATCGCCAGGACGTCCTTCACCGTTTCCTTGCGTCGTATCAGCTCCACATCCCCGCTCGTCCGTATTGCGTAAACCGCGTTGCGCGGACGCGTGAACTGGTTTGCTCGTGCGATGCTGTACGCTCCGGTGTCCAGCACTACGAAGGGCGTACCCGTCGCAGCACCGGGAACCTCACGCTGAAAGTGCAGCACGTCCTGGGTCGCGAGTGTCGGCCCGGATATGTTGTAAGGACGCGACTTCGCATCCGGCTTCTGTCCGGGGAATACCAACCGCCATTCAGAGAAGAACAGATTCTCAGGAATGTCGTTTATACTGATATCGGTGAACACCCAGTCGTTCTTCACGAGCTGCACCTGGCCGACGACTATCTGGGTATTGGCGACCAGGCAGCGACCCGGCTCGATGGCTAGCGTGGGTTTGATCCCGGTACTCTTGGTCAGTTCGTTGAAGTGCTCGCAAATCTCCCGGCCAAAGTCGTCGATCGATGCGGCTTGTACTTCTATACGGTTGAAACGCTCGAGTAGACGCGCAATTACGAAGCGCCGGGACAGTCGAAGGTTTCGCATGCTCTGTGCCGGATAACCGCCACCGATGTTGAGTTCCTCTACCTTCACCCCGTGCGCCAACAGGTCTTTCATCAGCGAGAACATGCGGTCGAGGAGTCTGATATAGCGTCCAGGTCGGAATATCTGCGAGCCTATGTGCGCCATGAGCCCGCGAAACTGCAGGTTGGGCAACGCTGCGATCTCCCGTGCCACGTCCGCAGCTTGATCAAATGGCACACCGAACTTCTTCGTGTAGGTGGTGATCAGCTTGTCGTAGTAGGGCTTGCTCAACAGCGGGTCGATACGCATACCCACGTCTACGACGCGCCCTAGTTGCCCGGCAACCTCGTTGAGTACGCGTGCTTCATCGATCGATTCCAGGTTGACGATGTGCACGCCCCATTCGACGGCAGCCTTCAGGTCCTCGGCGGATTTGATTGGGCCGTCGAAGACCACCCGTTCCGGATTCATGCCCGCGCGCCTGGCGAGTTCCATGTCCATAGCGCCGGAGATCTCCGCGCCGCAGCCCTCCGAACACAAGGTGCTGAGCACCAGGCTCTCGAAGTTCGACTTCACCGAGTAGTACTTCTTCACTCCTTCCACGCCTGAGAACGCGTCGCACAGACGGCTGTAGTTATCGCGAAGTTGCCGTTCCGAGATGAGATAGAAAGGAGTTGGGTAGCGTTTCGCCAACTCAGCGAGATCGTGGCCGTCGAACATCGCACGGCCGGATTGCTCCCACTCGAAGTGGTCACGGGGGTCGGATTCAGGCATCTTCAGTTCCTCTTCTCCTCAGCTGTGGCGCACGCGGTCTACGTGCGAGACGGGCCCAGCGCGATGGACGCAGGTAAACGGGATCCCAGCAGGTACGCCAAAGAGAAACCGGGGCCGCACTTGGTACCACCAAGCGTCTTGCTTCTGTGCACGCAGTAACCGGCCCTACACCCTACAATAGAAGTCCAACAGGCTTATCTCGATCAAATCAAACACTGGCCAGCCAGAAATCCCCCTTGGAGACCCCCCTTCAGGTAAAGGTAGGGGGTGCGGCCATGCTCTCGGTTCACCGCGGGTAGGATGGCAGAATCCTCGATTCGAAGCGAATCCGCTCTCGCCGGCGGCCCCCCGTCGAACTGCTCCACTTCCGCTTGGAGCAACGATCAGCCCGGCGGCCGGAGCCCTCTCCGCCCCCATTGCAAGGACATGCTGGACTGACTAACATCTCCCTATAGCAACGGTGTCCGGGGCGATCCCACGACCCCCGCAAGCCCGGACCCGCAAAGGACAGACAGAATGGCGGAGAAGTTTCCCTCACTCGGGTTCTTCGAAGGTCTCCGTGCGCTCATGGACGAGCACAAGGAGCGCTTCGAGCGTTTGGGTTATTTCGACACGACCTTCGGGGTTCGCGTGCTTGGTCCCGAGGGGGGCAGGCGTGAGTATCTGCTCGGCTTCGACGTGTTCGACTGCGTCGATCTGCGCGAGGTCGACAACCTCGACGACGAAGCGGTCGATTTCGTTCTCGAGGCCGACGGCGGCGTGTGGACGGAGATGTTTGCCAACGTGAAGGCCAACGGCGGTGCCGACGCGGCCCATGGCATCAACACGCTCACCCACTTCGGCGACTCGATGCTGTGCCTTTACGAAGACCCCGATGGCCACGACAAGATGTACCGCTTTGCCGAAAGCATTCAGGCTTTCTTCGACCTGGCCGCCGATCTCGACTTCAAGCCAGCGGCCGTGGCCGCGGCCGCAAACGCCTGAGGAGCAAACACGATGGCCTATCTGAGCACTATCGACTTCCTCGACGACAGGGACTTCGCCGACAAATACGACTACTCCATGCGTACGGGCGAGCTCGACCTGTCCTGGATGGACGCCGCGACGGAAGATGTCGAATGTCACGCCGCCAACAAACGCCGCGGGCTCACCTTTCGCGACCTCGACGTTCCCGGCTACGGCTACAGCGAGCTTCCCGAGCTGGCGCGTGGCGCGAGCACGCTGGCGCCGCGCGGCGCGGAATGTCCCGAGGGCCTTCCGGACCTTGGTGCCACCGTCAACCGCAAAGGCGACGTCTGGGCCTACAACATCGAGGGCTATTACGAAGAGGCGATGAGTCGGCAGTGGAACGCCACCACAGATATCCCCTGGCAGAAGCTATGCGAGCACGAGCTTCCCGAGGACATCGGCAAGGCCTACTCGCAGCTCCTGACGTTTCTCACGGAGGTGGAGATGATCGCCACCGACGTGCCGGCCAAGTGGCTCGGGCAGATAAACGCCGAGTTCTTCGAGGTGAAGAACTTCATCGCCACCCAGGCCATGGACGAGGCGCGCCACGCAGAGGTCTTCCGCAAACGGGCGCTCACGACCGGCTACGGACTGATGCAGGCCTGTTGCCAGAATGAGCGTAACCTCAAGTTCTTGCGCGAGGCTGATACTTTCAGCGAGGCGTCCGTCACCCTGCACCTGCAAGCCGAGGGCATGGTGCTCACGATGTTCAGGTTCAGCGAGTACCTCTCTCCCACCGACGGCGACAAGAAGCTTTTTCGGCTGGTCATGCAGGATGAAGCCCGTCACGTGGGCTACGGCATGCAGCACCTCAAGTGGCATCTCGAGAACAGTCCCGAGGCCCGCGAGATCGTCCACCGTCATTTGGATGAGGCAGAGAACTTCATCTTCGGCGGCGTATTTGCCACCGAGGTGATGGAGTCGTTCGCCATCCTTGCCGGCGGCGGCACCAAAAAAGAGAACATTCGCCGTGGACTGGAGGTCGTCAACCGCTTCAATCTGCAGCAGATCGAAGAGTATTTCGAGCGGCTCGACAAGTGCGGCATGCCCGAGCGGCGGGGCCGCAGTCGGCTGTGGGAGGTCGCGGAGCTTTCCAAGACCAACGGGGCCACGGTCTGCTGAGGTAAGAGTAATGTCGTATTTTGCCGATAAGGATTTCTTTGATGACGAGGCGACGATGGCGCGCGGGCAGCAGATGGCCGAGGGGAACCTGTGCCTCGACTGGTTCGCGACCGAGAACGAACAGGTAGTTTGTAAGCCTGCGGACTCGCGGCGCGGCCTGACCTATGCCGACTGCAACGTCGGCAGCTATGGCTACGACGCGCTCCCTGAACTCGTCCGCCACAACTACTCGATGGCCGCTCGTGGCGCGGCGCTCGTCCCCGGGCTCCCCGACCTCGGCTATACGCTGAACCGCAAGTCGGAGGTTTGGTCGGACGACGTGCCGGCGCTCTACGAAGAGGCGAAGACCAGACGCTGGACTCCAGCGGTTGCGGTGGACTGGGAGAGACTGGCCGAGAATCCGCTGCCGCCCGACCTTGCCGCCGCAATGTCGCAGCTTTGCACCTCTGTTATGGAGATCTCACTGGCGATCATGGAGTTTCCGTCGAAGTGGGTGTGCCTGATCAACCAGGAGTTCCTGGAGCTGAAGAGCTACCTGTGTGCGCAGATGATAGACGAGGCGCGCCACGTAGAGGTCTTTCGCAAGCGGGCGTTGGCGGCCGGTGGTCTCAAGCGGGCGAGTGTGGCCATCGAGCAGGCGCTGAAGGAAATCCTCTCCGCCGACACTTACGTGCAGGGATCGGTGGCGATCAACGTCATGGTGAACAGCTTGCTGCTGACGATATTTGCCACGGCAGCGCGCGCTTCCGATGTGGATGCACGACTGTTCAGGCTGTGCGCGCAGGACACGGCGCGGGAGATTGCCTACGGGCTCGGTAACATTCGCTACTACCTCTACTACAATTCCGCCAAGGCCGCGCTGTTGCATGAGTACCTGGATGAAACCGAGCACACCTTCGCCGGCATCGCGGCCGCCACCGAGCTAGTCGAGCCGCTGATCGTGATTGCCGGCGGCGGCACTTCGCCAGAGGCCATCGACGTCGGCCGGCGCAAGGTGCGGCGCATGCTGGCGCGCACGGTGGATGAGTACCTGGAGCGCTTGGCCGCGGCCGGCCTCGAACGATCCAATCGCAGCCGCCTACCGGGATTCTTTACCGCGCAGTAAGTCGGCGGCGCTACTTCCCGCGCGCTCAGTTCAGCACGAGGCCGGAAACCGCTGGGCCGCCGGTGCCGGCGATCGAGAAATTGTGCGATCCGAAAAGCGCAATCTTCTTGTCGGAACCGGCGCCCACGAGCCGACGCATCAAGCCGCGTGTGTGTGGCGCTGCGTGAGCAGCAAAGACGCGCCACCACACAGATAGAGGCAAGCGGCGATCACCGCGACCACCTTGAAGCCGAACGCCATCGCGAGGACGACAGCCAGCGTCGTTCCGACCACCGATCCAACGCCGTTGATTCCCCAGGCCCACGGGACCAGACGTGCGTGCTCGCGTGCGACGCAGGCAATACCGAGCGGCATGAACATGCCCAACGCCAGGCCGATAGGGAACTGGACGAGGAAGGCGATCACGACGCGGGCGGCAAACGGCAATCCGAGAAATAGCTCGAATATCTGCGTCAGGCCGACGGAATACGCCAAGGTGATGGCGGCCGCGATCGGGATGAGCCACCGCAAGGCCTGCTCGGGCGTATCGACGAAACGGTTCGACAACAGGCTTCCCACGCCTGTGAACAGCAGCAACGCGAAGATCGTGACCGAGAGCGCGTGGGTGGGGGATCCGAGGAAGAGAACGAACGACTGGACGAAGC
>PIVZ01000116.1 GCA_003354045.1 bacterium | reverse complement strand
GGATGAGACCGGCGAGGAATTGTGCATTGCCTGCCACGAGGAAACGTTCGAAGAGAGCTACAAGAACGCCCACAGGCCTTTTGCCGACAAGGACTGCCAGGGTTGCCACAATCCGCACGGCTCGAACTACATGGGCATGCTGAAGGAACGGATGGACGACACCTGCCTCGGCTGCCATAGCGACGTCGAGGCGCGGTTCCTCAAGGCGAATACCCACGAGCCAGTGCTCAACGGTTTGTGCAACTCGTGCCACAACCCCCACGGATCGGACAACGAATCCTTGCTCAAGGCCACTGACTCCGACCTGTGTGCCAAATGCCACGGCGACCTCATGGCCGAAGTCGATGACGCGACCTATCACATGCCTTTCGAGATGGGCATGTGCCTGGACTGCCACGACCCCCATGGAAGCAACGACGCAGGGATGCTCATAGACGATCAGGGGCCGCTGTGCCTGGAGTGCCACGATGACATCGACGGACAGCTCAGCGCGGGCAAGAGCCGACACCAGCCGGTGGCCACGGGCCAATGCACCAAGTGCCACAGCCCCCACAAGACGCGCTTGAAAACCCTGTTGCTGGCCGACAGCTACGACCTGTGCCTGAGCTGCCACAAGACGCTCAAGGAACGTATAGAGAACGACGAACCCCATATGCCGGCAGAAGACGATTGCCTGCTATGCCACCAGCCACACGCCTCGGAGAAGAAATCGCTCCTGGCGGGAACCACGGCCGAGTTGTGTGGCGAGTGCCACGAGCTCGAAGACGAAGCATTCAGCACCGCGCACATCGGAATCAGCGGGCTGGTTGCTGATTGCCGGAGCTGCCATGACCCGCACGCATCCAAGGCGGAGTACTTCCTGAAGCCCGTTCTTCACGCTCCCTTCGAGCTGGCGCTTTGCGACGAGTGCCACGATGTGGAAGGCCAATGAGAGGAGACGTGGTGATTTCGATGCGTAAGGCCTGCCTCGTGCTTGTCCCGGTCGCGTTCGTCATGCTCGCCACGGCGGCGTATGGGGCGAACGACTTCCGACTCAAGCCTGGGGCAAGAGGAGAACTGTGCCTCGAATGCCACGATGACTTCGAGAACACGCTCAAGAACCCGTTCGTGCATACTCCGGTCAAAGAGGGTGAGTGTACCGGATGCCACAGCCCGCATGCCGCGAACCACGAAAAGCTCCTGGCGGACGAAGGGGGCAAGGTCTGCCTCGAGTGTCACGAGGGGATCATTCCCGAGGATGCGGTCAGCACCCATAAAGTCGTGGTGGAAGCGCAGTGCCGAAAGTGTCACGACCCACATGGGTCCAAGAACCCGTCCAACCTCGTGAAGCCGGCAAACGAGCTATGCGTCGAATGTCACACGGCCAAAGGGAAACAAATCGCGAGCGTGAAGTTCAAGCACGAGCCCGTGGAGAAGGGCTGTGTGAACTGCCACAACCCGCATGGATCGCCCAAGGCGGACTACCTGCTGAAGGCGGAGCCCCCCGGCTTATGTGCCAGCTCCAAATGCCACGCGACCGGCAAGGCGAGCTTCAGGGAAGCACACGTCGGCTATCCGGTTGCATCGGCCCGTTGCACCATGTGCCACAGTGCGCATGGGTCCAACCAGAAGGGCCTGCTTTATGACACCGTGCACGAGCCTTTGGCCAAACGCTCGTGCAAGAAGTGTCACATGGATCCCAACAGTGCGGCCCCCTTCAACACCAAGCGCGAAGGTCCGGAGCTCTGTAGGCTCTGCCACTCCGACAAAATGAAGGAGATCCTCTCCGGCACGAACGTGCACTGGCCGGTGCTCGCCGCCGACGGCTGTCTGAACTGCCACAGCCCGCACGCTTCGCCGGCGAGCGGTCTGTTGGCGGGCTCGGCCAAGAGCACCTGCGGGAAATGCCACGGCGACACTATCGCCAGGCAGGAGATGTCGGTGACCAAGCACGTGCCCATAAACGACGGCGAGTGTCACCTTTGCCACAACCCGCACGGATCGGGCAATCCGTTTTATTTGAAGGAAGAGTCGAGATTCGAGCTGTGCGGTGAATGTCACGACTGGCAAAGACACGTCAGCCATCCGGCCGGAGAAGACCTCGTCGATCCAAGGGACCGTAACCTGACCCTGGACTGCCTGAGTTGTCACCGGGCCCACGGTAGCGAGTACCAGCACTTCACTCATTATGAGCACAACAAGGGGCTCTGCCTCCAGTGTCACAAGAAAATGCAGTAGGCTGACACCATGATACGAATGCGTGCACCATGGACTGTTCTCGCATCGGCGCTGGCCGTGCTCGGCGTAGTCACCGTCGCCAGCGCGATAACCCTCACTCCGGTACTGTCCCTCTACACCGACGAGAAAGGCGCGCCGCTCAAAGAACCGCGCGGAGTCGCCTGCGATGCGGACTCGATGTTGATAGTCGCCGACACCGGCAATCACCGCCTCGTTCGTTATACGCTCGAGAAGCGCACGGTGAAGGGTGGGACCCCTATCAAGGCAACTCAGATCTCGAACCCCCTGCGCGTGAAACTCAACTCACGCAAGGAGATCCTCGTCCTCGACGGCAAGCAGCGAAAGATAGTGCGGTTGTCCCGAAACGGAAAGTTCGTGGGATACGTCGAGGCGACCGGTCTCCCGAAGAGCACGCCGCTAGAACCGGTAAGCTTCGACGTCGGCCGCGACGACAACATCTACCTGTTGGACGCCCGCTTCCGTCGTGTGGCGGTGCTCAACGACACCGGTAGGCTGCTGCGGACGATACCGCTGCCCGGCGGCTTCAGCGTATTCACCGACCTTGCAGTCGATGCCAAGGGCACGGTCTTTGCTCTCGATACCGCAAACGCGACCGTTCACTACGCCATGAAGGAAGCCAGCGCTTTCTCGCCCCTGACCGAGAGCATGACCGACCTGATGGACTTCCCAACCACCATAGCGACGGACAGTAGGGGCCTCCTATATGTAGTCGACCAGAACGGCAGTTCGGTCGTCATCCTGGCACAGCAAGACGGCTCGTTTCAGGGCAGAGGGCTCGGCCGCGGCTGGGAAGAGGGGCGGCTGCGCTATCCAAGCGACTTCTGTGTCAACGCCAAGGGCGAAGCATTCATCGCCGACAGAGCCAACAGCCGCGTCCAGATTGTAACCGTCGTCCGCTGAGGCGGCTCCCCGCCGAAACCTTCTCTTCAGTGGCAACCCGCGCAGTCGAAGCCGCCGCCCTCGTGGCTCGTCCCGGTCGTGGTGGTCGTCGGCTGTAGTGGCGTCGTCGTCGTGGTCGGCGGCAGCGTCGTCGTCGGTCCGGCCAGCGTAGTCGTCGGTCCAGGCAACGTAGTCGTCGGTCCGGCCAACGTAGTCGTCGGTCCGGCCAACGTCGTCGTCGGTCCAGCCAACGTAGTCGTTGGTCCGGCCAACGTCGTCGTCGTCGTAGCTACAGCGGCCGGTGTCGCCTGTCCCACGTTGTCGCGACCCCAACACTCGACCGCACCGCTGGTGCGAACGCCGCAGGTGTGATGCTTACCGGCGCTCACGTAAACGAAGGTCCCCGACGGCTCGGTCGATTAGCCATAGGCGTTCCAGCCCCAGCATGCCACCTCGCCATTGGTCCGAACGCCGCAAGTGTGAAGATAGCCGGCGCTCACCTGCGCGAAGGTGCCGCTTGGGGGCGAGACCTGGCCTTGCGTGTCGGCGCCCCAGCACTGCACCGCTCCGAACGGCCCTATTCCACAGCTGTGGAGATACTCGGCGGTGACTTGCGTAAACGAGCCCGCGGGCGGAGTCGATTGATCGTACTCGTCCCATCCCCAGCACGCCACGGTGGAGTCGATCTTGATTCCGCAGGCATGGTGCCGGCCGGCATCTATCTGCGTGAATGTCTCTGCGGGGGGCGATGTCTGGCCGTAGTCGCTCCACCCCCAGCAGACAGCCGTATTGTCGGCCCGAAGTCCGCAGCTGTATCTGTCGGCGGCGCTTGCCTGCCAGAAGGAGCCTGCGGGCACGGTCGTCTGGCCCGCGAAGTTATCGCCCCAGCACTCTATCGTGTCGTCGGGCCGCAGACCGCAAGTGTGCTGCTCGGCCGCGCTCACCTGCTCGAAGGCGCCTGCCGGGGGCGTCGATTGGCCGTGTGAGTTGCTGCCCCAGCAGACCACCGTCTCGTCGCTGAGAATGGCGCAGGTGTGCGCGTCGCCGGCATCTACCGGGCTTGGGGGCGGTTGCGGCAGAGTCGTTGACGTCGTCACCGTAGTCGTCGTAGTCGATGTCGTCGACGTGGTAGTGGTCAGTATCTCGCATCGGCGCAGTTCTTCGCCGCCAACGCATATGTCGTTATCACGGCCGCCGTTGAGACGATCCTCGCCCGGCCCTCCGTCGAGAAGATCCGCGTCGCCCCCACCACGTAGCCTGTCGTCGTCCTCCTCGCCGGCAAGCACATCAGCTCCGTAGGTGCCACCGAGCCGATCCTCGCCGGCGCCCGCCAGAACCGTGTCGTTGCCGCGGCCCCCGTTCACGTAGTCATCACCGGCCCCGGCATCTATCAGATCATGTCCCCGGGAGCCTTTGAGCTTGTCATTGCCATCCCCGCCGCAGATCACGTCATCGCCAGCAAGGCCGTTGATACGATCCCTGCTGCCGAGACCCATGATGACGTCGGCAGTATCGGTTCCCTTGATGTGGTCCTCCCCCTCCGTGCCGATACAGTCACCGATGACACCGTTGACCGAACAGCCGGTGGTCACCGCTTGGCCGAAACAGGTCTGCGCCAGCACGCTCCCGGGCACGGCAGCGACGAGCAACGTCGCCACGCCGGCCAGAAGCACCTGTGAAAGTGCTCTTGTATTCATCTGTACCCCCCGTGTCGGCAGGACCTGCGAGCCAGTGAGAGGGCACGGCCGCACCGATCGGTTCTCTGATCCCCGTGTAGTACCGCACCAGCGGTATCGGGCACTACTTGCATATTTCATGCCAGGTAACACCCCGATTTCCTTGAAGTTTCCCGCCGCGCACGGCTTGGCTGGCATGCCGTCGTTCTCAGCCTCGATAAAATCCCCCCGGCTCTCTCCCACGATTGCGAATGCCGAAGAGGGTGCAGATGAGCAGGAATGGTGCGCCGGCAAGGGGGGTGTCGGGAAGGGCCAACGGCGCCGAGAAACTCTCAGCGGTAGGTGCGGCGCAACTCCGCGAGCTTCTGCCTGGCGCGGCCGAAGCCAGGGTCCATCGCCAGCGCGCGTTCGAACTGCTCGATTGCCGCCTTCATCTCGCCCTTGCTGCGGTAGGCAAGTCCGAGGTTGTAGTACACCTGTACGTCCGGCTTGATCCGCGCTGCAATGGTAAAATGCGCTATGGCCTTGTCCGGCTCGTTCATCTGACCAAAGACGATCCCCAGGCTGTTGTGGGCTACCGGACTTCTCGGCTCGAGCTGGATCGCCATCCTGAACTGCTCGCCTGCCTGGGCTAGCGATCCCCTCGCGAGCAGCCGGTTGCCCCAACTCACGTGCAGCGGAGCATCCACCGGTCTTTGCAGCGTGTCCGCCCAGAAGGTCGAGTCGCTCCTCCAGACGGCGTTTCTCGAAACGGTGGCGGCCGCGAGCAGAGCGAAAATCAGGCAACCGAGCCCTGCAAGCGGTAGCGCAGTCTTCGGTCTTGCGGCCAAGGCTCGCGTAAGCAGAACGCCCACCAGAAGTACGAACCCGAAAGACGGCAGGTAGGCGTAGCGCTCGGCCATCGTGTTGACCTGTACAGCCTTGATGTAGAGCACTGGCGCGAGCGGAAGGACGAGCAGCACCAGGCCCAACAAAGCGACCGGAGACCTGCGGAAGCAGACGTAGGCGAGGTATCCGAGAATCGGCATCGCTACCAGGCTCGCGATCCCCCATGGCTCGCCGAGAGACTCGATGTGAAAGGCGTAGTGGGCGCTCAGGTTGACTGGAAGGATCAGCTTCTCGGCGTACTTGAGGAACAAGGGGACGACGTTGATGAGACACTGGTAGGTAGTCAGGCCGAGATCGCTGTGGGTCTCGAGCGGGACGAGTGCGCCGAGAGCGACTCGCCGCAGGACCAGATACGCGGCCACGACGAGAAGGTAGGGGGCATATCGCTTCACGTGCACGAACGGGCGCTCGCGCAGAGATTCTCTCGCGAAGGCGTAATCGTAGGCGACCAGTACCGCCGGCAGGGCGATTGCCGGCTCTTTACAGAGAAGGGCGAGAAAGAAAGTCGCGATCGAGCCCGCGTAACGAACAGGCTCTAGCCCGCCGCGCGCCACCGCGCCGCAGTAGAAATAGAGCGAGAGCAGGAAGAAAAAGGAGAAGGCCGGCTCGGTTACCGCACCGACCCACGCGACTGCTTCAGTGTGAAGAGGGTGAACGGCGAACAGAAGCGCCACCGCCAGCGGGACGGCAAGCGAGGTCTCGGCCTCCCCGCCATCCCTGTGGAAGAAGAGCCCTGCGATGAAGAAAACGAGCACCGAGACCCCGGCGTGCAGCAGCACGCCCACCAGATGGAAGCCCCACGGTGCGAGGCCGAAGACCTGATGGCAGGCCATGTAGATGACGTGGATGAGTGGTCGATAGTAGTTGGACGCACCCGATACCTGCCCTTCGCCGAACTTCCACATGTTCGAGAAGAAGATGTCGCCGAGGTGTTTAGTGTCCTTTATCCAGGGGTTCGACAGAACCAGGAAGGTATCGTCATAGACGAAACCGTTAAGTAATGCGTTGCCATAGACGGCGAAAGCGACGGCAAAGACGACGAGCGCCAGTACGCTGCGGCTCGAAACCAGGCTCGCGGTCACCGCACCGACCATGATGGAGTCCCCCCGCTCGAAATGGCCTCGCACACTTCACGTACCCTCCGGTGGCTGTCCCAGCTTACCGTGCGTGTATTCGGCACGCGAGACGACACGGCCGTCACGACCCCACCTCACCTCGACTCCATGGGGCACCCCGTCGGCGTAGTCCATGAGCCGTTCTGGCTCGCCGTTCTCGTACCACTCCGTCAGTAGCCCGTCCGGTATGTCGCGGCCGCTCGGGTCGGGCTTCACTTGCGCAATGCTCCGGACCGCGCCGGAGGGGTACTCCTTCAAAGAGACTTTCGGCAGAGCAGGGTCCCTGGCCTCCGGCCCGACGAGCTCGCGCAGCCGAGCGAGCGCAGACCGTGCCTCCTCGTTCTGGAGATTGAGGCGCCTTGCCTCTGCGAGGCTCCGGTAGGCCGCCGCATAGTGCCCGCGCTCGGCCATCGCCAGACCGAGGGTCTGATGAGTCATGTCGTTGTCCGGCCAGAACACGCTGGCAAACAAGATGTGCGCCGCCGCACGCGAGAGAAGATCCCGTTTCCTTGCATTGAGCAGCACCAAACCGAGCTGGAAGTGAGCCTCCGCATTTCGCGGGTCGGCGCTGAGCGCCCTGCGGTAGTACTGCTGTGCTTGCTCGGTCTCTCCCTGCAGCTGCGACAGCCTGCCGAGTATGGTGGCGGCCGTAACAACCGTCTGCGGATTCTCCCACCCCGTCTCGAGCGCCTGGCCGGCAAGCCTGCGCGCATCCTCGGCCTTGCCCGCCCAGTTCAGCACCTGGGCGAGATTTGCGAGCGCTCGCCCATGTAAGCCTCGGTCGAGGCCCCCCTCGACCCGCGTGGCGACCGCGGCGACCGCCGCTTCGCCCCAACCGGCGTCAGGCTGCACAGTACCGCGCTCGATCATCGCTTCGACCAGCGCGACGGCAAGCACCCGGTATCCCTCGATGGTGGGGTGTACGTGGTCGAGGAAGTATTCCGCGCCGGCAATGCGGTGGCCGCGCTCGGCGAGGAGCCGCCGCTCGAGAAGATCGGCGAAATCGACCAGAACTTTGCCTTGGTCGCGCGCCACCTCGACAACCGTCCGGCGTACTGGGGAGAGCGCTCGAAGCGGGCAAACGTCCTCATCGCGGGCCCGGCGCAATGCCTCCGCTGCCTCCTCGTATTCGCCGAGGACGAACAGAACCCGCCCGCGACGGTAGTGCAGCTCGGCGAAGCGCGCATCGATCACGATCGCCGCGTCGAGGGCCGCGAGAGCCTCATTCCATCTGGCCTCTCCGATGCGCGCCAGAGCAGTCGCCAGCAGCTCTTGCGAGCGTAGCCTGGCCGGCTCGGCCATGGCGTCGCCGTGCTGACTCTTGAAAGGGCTACTGTCCTTCAGGTTCGACGCCGGGGTCACGAAGATGACGTCGGCACCTGCCGAGCTGGCGATCTCGGCCATTCGCTCGAGGCTGATCCTGTAGTGCTTCAGAACCCCGTCGCGCAAGGCGTCGTCCCTCTCGTACACCTCGGGCCCGGCCGAGCGGTCGAGCAACGTGTCCACGGCATCGGGTAGCTGAACGCGACCGCCGCGGCCCTGATCGGGCGACGCCACCGTGCGACCTAGCAGCAAGCTCATGGCCGCCCAGGTGCGGGTGCGCGCAAGCAGCGCAGAGGTCGATTTGATCGCCGCCGGCAGGTCGCGGACGGCCCCGTAGGTGCGCTCCTCGAGGAACTCGTTGTGCCCCGAGTAGACGATGAAGAGATCAGGCTCGTAGGCGGCCAGCTCCTCCATCAGGTGGACGACGCGGTAGCTGGCGTAGCTGATTCCGCCGGCGTTTATGACTTCCCAGCCGCGCCCCGGCTCGGCAACCGGCAGTAGCTCGCGCAGCCAGCCGGCAAACGAGGTCGTATCGTCATAGGGGCGTCCATAGGTGGTCGAGCCGCCGACACAGAATATGCGGTAGGTCCCCGGCGCCTTGACCCGGGGAAACTGCTGGTGATTGAAAAAGCGCAGTTTGTTGCCGGCCGTGGCCAGGATGGAGGGGCCGTCGGAGCCGGTCTCCTCGACAAACAGAGGTACGTTGGAGGCAAATCCGACGAACGGGTCTTCGTGGCGGAGTGCGGGTTGCACGCCGACGAGAGCAAGAACGCCCTCCAGAAGACCGAAGAACACGCCGACAGCGAGTAGCGGCGTCAGCACGGCCTGCCAAACTCGGAGTTTCTTGGGCGCCGAATGTCTCGAGTCTTGGCGGACTCTCGGGTAACGGGGCTCACTCACGGTACGATTGCCCTGTAATGGCGGCGTCAGAGCCGCCTCCGGGCGCGTGGTGGTCGTACCTGAACTCGAACCAGGGACCTCCCGCTTGTGAGGCAGGCGCTCTAACCAAGCTGAGTCATGCGACCTTCGCCATGCACCGCGACAGCGTGATTCGTTAGCCGCTTCCCGGCGGGAAGTCTACCGGACAGCCGTCGGGCTCAGACGGCCGATACGAGTCCTCACGAGGGCGTTCGGCGACCAGGCAAAATAAAACCCGGATGACCCAAGGGGGAAAGTGGGTCATCCGGGTTCGACGTTCCTTTAGGGAACGCCGGGCCATCCTGGGCAGCCCTCAGGGTCACGAGGAGGAGTCGGAACCCCGTGACCAGAGGACTGCCCTCAGCGGCTAGAGGTGGAAGGCTGAGTGCCCAGCTTCCACTTCCTGCCGTATTCTCCTGTCCACTCCTCCACACTGGTGAATCCATCCGTTCCGATCGACAGCTGAATCGCCATCGTCGGCTCGGTGGCCAGACTCATGTCTGCATACACCTTGATGCCGAAGGAGTAGGTGATCACTCCGCGAACCAGCTTGCGGCGAATACCGAAGCTCGAGATGCCGTTGCGATCACCGGCCCCGCGGGCTGCTTCGCTGTCCTTGAACTTGCCGTTGTTGCGTTTTGGATTCGCGATCACGTCGCCGGCAAAGAGCTCAGCGTGGTAGACACGGCCCAACTCGTTGACGAGCATGATGCGAACGGTCTCGGTGAAGGGATCTATCAGCGTAAGGGGCGCAATTTGCCCCTTCACCGTGAGAACGTCGCTCCTGGTGCCCCTGCCGAACTTGATGGTCGCACGGCCGCGCTTGAGCCGCTGTGTCGGCGCAACCTCGAGGCACTCCACGCTGCAGGTGGCGTAGTCGCTCTGGCAGTCGGGGTCGAGCCCATCCTCGAGCCCATCGCCGTCGTCGTCGAGCAAGTTGGTGCAGTCCTCGGACGAGGGCGAATCGCACTCCTCACCGCTCTCGACCACGCCGTTGCCGCAAACGCCTTCGTCGGGCGCCAGCGTCGTGGTGGTGGTGCTGGTCGTCGTCGTTGAAGTCGTGGTGCTCGTGGTCGTGCTTGTCGTCGTTGTGGACGAAGTCGTCGTGCTCGTGGCCGCAGGCTCGCAGCGCTCGCTGTCCGCTTTCGCATGCGCGCTGCCGCCGTCGAGATGCCACTTCACGTTGGAGTCGGCTGCAAACGGCACCTCGATGGCGTCCTCGTGAAGCCCCGGCTCGAAGGTGTCGGGCTGGGTGAGATCGAAAGGCGGAGGCGTGAACTTGTTGTCTTTGGCGCCGGTAGCAAGCACCACGGACGCGGCGTCCGGGTTATCATAGCCGAATACAGCGAGGAGTGAGCCG
>PIVZ01000691.1 GCA_003354045.1 bacterium | reverse complement strand
AGTGGCTTATCGTACGTTTGGGCCTTTAATCTATTATTCCTAATGCCTCCCGGTTTCCCCAACGCAACGGTGGTCAGCGTATGCTCCTCCCCCTGCCCGATCTCGGATGAGGTTAGGGCGTCCGCGATTGCTGCGAAGTTCTTCCCGGGCCAGTAGTCCATGCAGCCCTTGAGCCGGTTCTTATCCTCCTCGCTCAGCAGCCAAGGGTCGCCCCTGCGAGTGGCAATCGTCTCGAACTCCTGCGCCAGCCAGGTGTCGTCGTACTCGGGAAAGAGGAACGCGCCTCTCGGTCTGGTGGCGATGTTGCCCACGATCAGTTCGCCGTCTTGAATCCACAGGGGCATTTCGCTCAACGTCTTGTCGAACGCCATCGCCTGCCTGAGCACGGGAGGCAAGGCCTCCGTCTCCTTGTAGGATTCGGTGACCAACTCGCTTCGCTCGGCACAGATGGCGGGCTTGTGGCCCATGTAGGTTTGCCGCAATTGCCGGGTTCGCCCTGTGCTGGGACCACGCACGTCTTGTCTCTCTTCGACCTGTTTCTCTTCGACGACCCTTATGTGGCTAGGCACGATTTCTACTCCCGTTTCTCAACTCATTCCCCGGCGTCCTTGAAACGCAGAAACTCTATCATGAGCCCGCCAAGCTCGGAGGTGTCGAAGTAGGCAAACTCCATGACTCCCATGTCGCGGGAAAATACGGGTTCCCCGCCCCGCCTGACGAACTCGGCTTTCATGGCCTCCATATCGTCTACCTGGTAGCCGAGATGATGGATCCCGTCGCCCTTCGTTTCGAGGAACTCCGTATAGAGGTTCTCACCTTCGACCGGTTGAATGAGCTCTATCTGTACGTCTCCCGACTGGACGAAGGCTACCTTGATTTTCGTATTTACAGGCTTGCCGCGCAGGATGGCTCCGTCCATGTCTACATCGATGACTTCTGAAAAGGGGCCGGTGCCAAAGACGGCCTCGTAGTGTTTGCAGGTCTTCTCGATGTCGCTGACCACGAACCCGAGTTGATAGACGGGCGGTAGCTTGAACCGAGATTCTTGCTGATCAGGCATCGGAGTCCTCCCTCACGGACGTTCGCAATCGAGCATGGCTATGCCGGTCGCGGCCCGCCCCCGATGGCCATGCGTGAGACTATGGTGCGCCTTTATCCGCCATTGACGCAACAGAACGTTGGCCTTGTCAACTTGGCTCCGCCAAAGCGTGGCGAGAGGCGGACGTGTAGTGTCTATTCTTCGCTGTCGCCCGGACTCGAGAGAACGGTGAGCGCTACGCCGACGTACGTCGCCGACGCAGGTACAGCACAGACCCGAGCATCACCAGTGACATCATCATGATGCCCCACTGCGACAAGGTCGGGATGACGCAGACGCAGTTGCCGCCCTGATCCGCGCAGATCGGCGCCGAAGGCGGGCACGCACCCCAGCATGCTGGTGCCCCGAACTGACCGTCTCCGCATTCGGCGATGGACAGCTCACATATGCAGTTAGCCGGGTTGCCCAAAGTGTCTTGCACGCACTCTTGGCCGTCCGGGCACGCACCGTCGCATTGCGGCGGCGAGCCCGCCGGACTGCATGCCCCCTGCGCCAACGCCGTAGCCGGCGCGATCAAGAAGACACAGACGATGAACGGAAGAAGGATCGAACGCTTTACCATGGATTGCACCCCCTGGAGTTCGGCGTTTGGTGTTTCGCGACGCGCGCACGCGCGACGGCGGTACTCACTCCTGGCTAGCAGGAAAACCTCATATCTGTCAACGGGTTTTGGCACGATGCGTTGACAATCGGCCTCTTTCAGGAAGGTGGGGCCGGGAAGGAAGGCCGGTCGAAAAGACGGTATTTGCCGGCACTCACTTGGCGTTCCGGACTTCGACGCTGTCGATCAGATCGGCCCGCGCAGGCCGAGGAACAAGGCACTTCCCCGGCCGTCGTACTTGCCGGGAATCAGGAGCGCCTCGTCCGGGGGGATGTGGCGGGGATCGCCGATGGAGTGGGCAAATGAGACGTCCACAGTCCAACGCTTCAGCTTCACGGAGCCTCCCAAGGAGAACGACACAGTGGCCGAGTCCCACAGTAGCGGGCTCACGCCGCCATCGCCGACGATGGTGTTGGAATACGCTACTCCCGAAAGCAGCGTCAGCCTTTCATTGCAGTCGTAGGAGAGGCCGGCCGCGTAACGCCACTCGTCTCGTGCGGCGGGAAACATGGCCTGGTCGAAGTCCGCCGGCGCATCGTCGAACTTGAGAAAGGAACTCTGGAAGGACGACGAATCGGTCCAGCGGCCCGAGATGCCGACGAAGAGCCGTTCACTCACGTCTGCGTTCACCCCCACGACCACCTGCATCGGCATCTCTATGTCGAGGTTGAGATCACGTCTGCCAAGCCCGGGTAACACGGAGCTGCCGCTCATCCACACCTCGCCCGGACTGCGAACCCCGAGGCCCAAGTAGATTCCGTCTCTCGGCTGCCACTGAATGCAAGCGTTGGCCTGAAGCCCGGGCCCGTCAAGCTTGTA
>PIVZ01001465.1 GCA_003354045.1 bacterium | reverse complement strand
GAGGAAGGTCAGTGTCGGATCGATCGGAGTGCCGTCTGTCGGATCCTCGAGCTTGAGGTTCCAGTGCCCCTGCTCCTCCTCCTTCGCAGCCCAGCGATGGCCTACCGAGCCGCCGGGCATCTTCGGACGCTGCTCCTTCGCGTCCCAGACGAGCATCTTCCAGTCGCCGTTCTCGGTGTTGGTGTAATTCTGCACCCTGTTCGCGCGCAGCAGCCGACCCGCTTCATACTTGCCGTTCTTCTCGCCCAGTTCGACGAGGAAGGGGGAGTCGGTGTACTGCTTCGCGTAATCGAGGAAGTAGGGCACCTTCTGCTCGTGGTGGAACTCCTTGAGGAGGACGTGATTCACGGCCATCCACCACGCGCCGTCCTGACCGGCGTTGATCGGCACCCACTGGTCGGCGTACTTGGCCACCTGGTTGAAGTCCGGAGCGAAGACGTACATCTTCGTCCCGTTGTGCCGCGCCTCGGCCGCGAAGTGGCAGTCGGGCGTGCGGGTCATGTTGAGGTTCGAGCCCATCACCGCCAGCAGCTTGGCGTTGTACCAGTCGGCGGACTCGTTGACGTCGGTCTGCTCGCCCCAGGTCTCCGGCGAGGCCGACGGCAGGTCGC
>PIVZ01001464.1 GCA_003354045.1 bacterium | reverse complement strand
GCAGGCGGTCCCCTGCTCCTACATCCTCAACATGGACGACTGCCTGGGCAACAACCCGATCGCCTGCGGCAAGTGCGCCGACGTGTGCGAGAAGAAGGCGATCAATTACGACGACAAGGACGAGCTCATCACGCGCGAGGTGGGGGCGGTCATCGTCGCCATCGGTCTCGACGTCTATGACCCGACCGAGATGGACGAGTACGGCTACACCCGTTTCGAGAACGTCATCACGTCGATGGTGTTCGAGCGGTTGATCTGCGCCGGCGGCCCGACCGCCGGGCACTTCGTGCGCCCCTCGGATAGCGAGCGACCGCTCCGGATCGGTTTCATCCAGTGCGTCGGATCACGCAACGAGAAGATCGGGCGACCCTACTGCTCGAACATCTGTTGCATGAACACCATCAAGGACACGCTGCTCCTGGCGGACCACTATCCCGACGTCGAGAACGTGGTCTTCTACCAGGATATCCGCGCGTTCGGCAAGTCGTTCGAGGATATGTTCCAGCGCTCGAAGGAGGTCGGCACCCGCTACGTGCGCGGACTGCCGGGCGACATCGAGGAGAATCCCGAAACGAAGAACCTCCTCATCACGGTCGAGAACACGACCTCCG
>PIVZ01000115.1 GCA_003354045.1 bacterium | reverse complement strand
AGCTCACCGTTATGATGACGAGGCTGTAGAAAAGCGCCGGGCCCACCTCGCGGGCGGCATCGATGATGATCTCGGTGTGCGGCTTGCGGCCGCCGTCGCGTTCGAGGTGCTTGTGCGCGTTCTCGACCATCACCACCGAGGCATCGACCATCACGCCGATGGCGATCGCGATGCCGCCGAGGCTCATGATGTTGGCGTTGATGCCGAGCCAGTTCATCGCCGTTACGGTCATCAAGACACCGAACGGCAGCGTGAACACCGCTACCAGGGCGGAGCGCAGATGGAGGAGGAAGAACACGCACACGAGCGCAACAACGCTGATCTCCTCGATGAGCTTTTCTCTCAAGGTATCGACGGCGCGCTCGATGAGCGCCGAACGGTCGTAGGCCGAGAGAATCTGCACTCCGGGCGGCAGACCGTCCTCCAGCTCTGTGAGGCGTTGCTTGACACCCTGAATCACCTGGTAGGCGTTCTCGCCGAAGCGCATTACCACGATGCCGCCCACGGTCTCGCCTTCGCCGTTCCAATCGGCCAGCCCGCGGCGGATGTCAGGGCCGATGTCCACGTCGGCCACGTCGTCGAGATAGATCGGAACGCCTTCGGCCGTGGCGCCGAGACTCACGCGGCGAAGATCGTCCGTGCCGCGTATGTAGCCGAGGCCGCGCACCATGTACTCGGTCTCGCTGGCCTCTATCACTCGACCACCGACGTCCATGTTCGAGCGCCGGATGGCGCGGCGCACGTGCTGGATCGACATTCCGTAGGCGATCAAGCGATTGGGGTCCACGGTGACCTGGTACTGGCGGACGAAGCCGCCGACGCTGGCCACCTCGGAGATCCCGTCAACAGCGGTGAGCTCGAAGCGCAGATACCAATCCTGCACGCTGCGAAGATCGCTCAGATCCTGATCGGCGGTCGCCAGCGCTCCGCCTCCCACGGGGCAGGTGCGATAGACCGAGGGCAGTGCCCGCACGCGCACCAGGTGGTCGCGACGGTCGGCCGGTGCGTCTTCGGGCCGCGCGTGCCAGGTGACATCGTCGTAGTTGGTTGCTTCACGGCGGATTCTGCCGAGTTCGCCGTCCGGATCGTCGGCCCAGATGCCCGCCGGATAGTCCTCGCAGTAGGCGCCTGCGTGGAGAACGTACTGGTAGACCCAGCCGACGCCGGTCGCATCGGGCCCGAGCTGCGGGCTGACGGAGGCGGGCAGCTTGTTGCGCACGAAATTGAGGTACTCGAGCACGCGCGATCTCGCCCAGTAGATGTCGGTACCGTCCTCGAAGATGACGTATACGAAGCTCACGCCGAAGAAGCTGTAGCCACGTACGGTCTCGGCGAAGGGAACGGCGAGCATGGCCGTGGTCAGCGGATAGGTGACCTGGTCTTCGACCACCTCGGGCGCCTGTCCGGGGTAGTCGGTGTAGACGATCACCTGCACATCGGAGAGATCGGGGATGGCATCGAGCCGGATCGTGTAAAGGGCTAGCACTCCGGCCACACCGACGGCGCCGGCCATGACGAGCACCAGGCCTCGGTTGCGAACGCTGTATTCGATTATGCGCGCAATCATCAGGGCCTCACTCGGCACTCGGCCTGAGCGCCACCGGCTCTCCACAGCGCAACATGGAGGCGCCGTAGTAGGGATTGGCCGGCTCCTCGCCTTCTTGAATCCATTCGCCGCCGGCCATCGGGCAGTAGATCACCCGTAGTTCGGGGTCGGCGTTGTCGGGGCCGACGAGGCGCAGCAGCGCGATCATGTGTCGTGAGAGATCGACGAACTGCGCGCGAACGACGTCGGTGGAGGCGCCTTGCATATGTGTCAGCGCGGCGCGGGCAGCCGCAGCGTGCGACCGCGCAGCGCCTACCGCAACTGCTTTCGATCCGCTTGCGTTGGCGCCGCCCTGCAGACCGTCGGCAGCTGCCGACAGACCCGCGAGTGGAGCCTCGAGCGCTGTCACCGCCGCCTGTACGTTCTCGTAGTCGTCACGGGCAAGTCGCTTCTGAATCTCCAGGTAGCGCGCCAGGACCGGTGCAGCCGGCCCGGCAAGCTCCGGTGCGGCGGCAAAGACATCTGCTTGGCCTGCGCCCGAAGCCGGCTTGATCTCTTGCTCGACGCCGCCTGCCGCAACCCGGCTCCGGCCAACGGCTTCGAGATTCTCACCGCCCCCGTGCTCCTCGCTCCCGGACTCGGCCGCCTTGCGCGCGACCATCTTCGCGACCGCTTCGCGCAGCTTCGACTCGCTATCGAGCAGGAACTGCCCACTGGTTACGACTTCTTCGCCCTCATCGAGGCCGCTCAGGATCTCGACATGGTCGTCGCCGAGGTCGAGCCCGACGCGCACGTCGCGCGGCTCGAAACGGCCGCCCCCCAAGGCGACGAAGGCGAGCTGGCGCTGCCCGGTATCGATGACGGCGGCCCGCGGAACGGTGAGACCACGCCGGCGAAGGTCGGTGCTTATGCGAACGTCGGCAAACATCCCCGGCTTGAGCAAGATGTGCGGGTTCTCGAACTCGAGCCGTACCTTGATGGTGCGCGTGTTGGTGTCCACGAAGGGGTAGACGTAGATCACCTTGCCGCGAAAGACCTCGCCGGGAAGGTAGGAGAGCTCCATGGCGGCCTCTTGGCCTATCTTCACGAACGGGGCCTCGTTCTCGTAGATATCCACGTAGACCCACACCCGGGAGAGATCGGCGATCGTGTAGAGCTTGCTTCCCGGAGTGACGTGCATGCCGTCGCGGGCGTTCTTCTCCACGATCACGCCGGTGTGTGGACTCAGAATCTTCAGCGTCTTGGTGGGTGCACCGCGTGCGGCCAGCTCACGGATCTGCTCCATGCTGACGTCGAATAGCTCGAGTCGCTTCCGTGCCGACCTCGCCAGACCCTCCATGCCTGCTGCCGCCTCGGGCAGAACCTCCGCACTCACCGAGTTGCGGTTACGAAGGGCGAGCAGGTACTCCTCCTGCGACGAGTAGAGCTCGCGCGAGTAGACGCGGAACAAGGGCATGCCGCGTTCGATGTGCTGGCCTGTGTAGTCGGCGTAGAGCTCCTCGATCCAGCCGTCGAACTTGGTGGTGACGTCGCGGACGAGTCGTTCGTCGTAATCGAGGGTGCCCACCGTGCGAATGGTTCTCTCCAGCTTGCGCCTCTCGACCTTGCCCGTACGCACGCCCATGTTCTGGACGACCACCGGTGAGATACTGATGGCCGAGCCGGCTTCCTCGCCGGCCTCGTCCTCGTAGACCGGCACCAGGTCCATGCCCATGGGGCTCTTGCCCGGCTTGTCGGAGACGAACGAGGGATCCATCGGAGCACGCCAGTGCGTGATCCTGCGCTCGCCGGCCGGCGCCGTCTGAGTTTTAGAGGCCGCCTCCCCTTTCATCGGCGTGAGCCTCATGCCGCAAACCGGACACTGCCCGGGCTCCTCGGCAATGAACTGCGGGTGCATGCCGCAGGAATAGAGTTGCTGCTCGCTCGATACGGCCTCGGCACTTCCGTGCTCGGATACCGCCTCGTGGGTGGCCGCCTCGGGCCAGAACAGGAACACCATGAGCACCGACACCGCAGCGGCGATGAGTAGCCAGCGCATGCGGGATCGCGCCTGGGCGCCGTCGCCGGCTCGCACTTCCTCTTGCTCTCTATCTCTCATGACCTAACCCCCACTTGTCTGGAAGGCAGACCGGGCTCGCTCCCGATCAATCGGTCCAGCTCGGCCAGCGCCTGCTCGTACTCGCTGAGGCTCTTTTGGTGGGCGATCTCGAAGTCGAGAAGCCGCCGCCAGTTCTCGATCAAGGTCAGAAACTCGACCGAGCCCGCGCGGTAGGCCACCACGGTAGCGTCCAGCGTCTGCGTGGCCTGCGGTATGACGACCTTGCCGAAGAGCTCGGTAAGGCGCTGCTGGCTGTAGACGCTTGCCAGCGTGGACTCGATGCGGAACGCAGTATCGTCGCGGACGGCGGCAAGCCCCTCGCGGCTGGCCGCCAACTCGCTCATCGCTTCGTTGTTGTGGGCCTCCATACGTCCGAACCAAATAGGCACTGTGAAGCCGAGCGAGAAGTTCCAGTTGTCCTCGCCGGTATGGGCCATGCTCAAACCCGAATCGGAGATCCCTGTGTACGTATAGCCGAAGATGAAATCCGGAACGTAATCAAGCTTGGCCAGCTCGAGACCTTCTCGTGCCTTCTCCAGGCGAGCCTTTGCCGCGGCGATTTCCGGATTGGCGCCCTCGGCGCCCGCCAGCATCTCTCTCAAAGCCGGAGAGACGGTTCTCATCTCGATCGGCTCGGTGACCGGCAACGCGGTGTCCACCGGCAGGGCCATCAGCCGGGCAAGGCGCGCCTCGGCGATATCGCGTAGTGCCCCGAGCCGCACCAACTCGTTTTCGAGATTGGTAAGCTCGACCAGGGCACGCAGCACATCTTGCTGCGGCACCAACCCGGCCTCGTACTTCTTGCTGGCGATCTCGCGCAGGCTGCGCAATAGGCGTTGGCTCTCACGCGTGGTCTTGATCGCCCGGTCGGCGAAGTAGAGCGTGAAATAGGCGCGGCGCACCTCGGCCACCACCTCGAACATCACGCCCCGGTAGCGCTCCTCAGCCTCGGCCCGTTCGTGACCGGCCACCCTGCCGCGCACGGCAAGCTTGGAAGGAAAAGGTATCTTCTGGGAGATGCCTACCGAGCCATCCATCTGGCCGGCCGCCGTCTGGGTCAAGTCTCCAGTCGGCGGCACTACGGACAGGATGGGATCATCGAGGCTTCTCGCCTGGGCAATCCGATAGCCGGCGGCCTCCGCCTTGCGGCGGGCGGCCCGCAGGCGTGGGTTTCGCTCGAGGGCCGCATCGAGATAATCGGCCAGCGTCGAGCCCGCACCCGGCGGGAGACCGGCGCGAGAGGCATCGGCATGTACCGCAGGGGCAGTTTCTACGTAGTCCTGTGTGCGGAACTCCTCGCCCGCGGTCACCGGGCCGAGAAGCCCGGCGCCGCAACCGGCCAGCACAATCGAGGCCGGCACGAGCACCGCGAGAACCCTGAGGGGTCTCTTCTCTGTCATTTCCGTTTCTCCTTGACCGCACGCCCGAGAATGGCTGCGAGCGCGCAGACGCACATACGAAATCGCCGCCGCTCATTCAGCAACGGACCGGCGAACCGAAGGGGTCAGGAGAAATTCAGAGTCTGAGAACGGAGAGCGCCACGCGAGTCTTGCCGGGCGGCTCGAGCGGCCGCACAACGGGCACGCAGCGGTACCCATGTGGGGCTTCGAAGACGGGAGGCGCCAAGGCCAGCGCGCTGTCGTGTGGAGACTTGACGTCGAATGCCGCTTGCACGGCTGCAAGAGGTAAGGCCGCTTCCAAGCAGCAACTCTCGGTCACATCCGTGCAGCAAGCATGAAAAGGCCCGTCGCCAGCCGGCTCCTGGTCAACCGGCTTATGACACGAAGGCATCGGGCTCTCGGCTGCCGGGACCAGTGCGTGTGCGGTCGAACAGAACGCCACGGGAGTTATCGGACCAAGCACCCAGACCGCCGTCATAACGGCGGCGACCCATGCTCGCCTCGATCTCCTCGCTTTTGGCCTCATCAGCACGTGGGCAGTGTAAGCACTTCCCCGCAGGTG
The DNA here is from genome assembly GCA_003354045.1 of bacterium. GTDB lineage: Bacteria > Desulfobacterota > Binatia > UBA1149 > CAITLU01 > PIVZ01. The sequence continues at coordinate 4,801 of PIVZ01000115.1, read as the reverse complement.
AGCAAGCGTTCTCGTTACCGCAAAGCGTCGAAGAACGAGCCGTACAATTACATACAAACCATCCGGCAAGGGCACTCGTGCGTGGGATATCCCCCCGCAACAACGGAATTCGGATAGCGCCGTCTCCATCTTGCCAGTGCCCGGCGACCTTCTTGCACGAAAGAAGACGGGCCGCCGTACATTCGGAGAATACCGTCTATCGCTTCTTCGCCGGTCTGCGTTTTCGCTGCGGACGTGCCACAGCGTCGCCCAGTTCGACGGCGGCGCGCAGAGCGCTGAGCTCGGCCTCCCTCAAGCGCCGGGTCTCACCGACTCCCAGCGTGCCGAGCTTGAGCGGGCCGAGAGCGGTTCGGACCAGCTTTTCGACGTTGAGGCCTACCGCATCGAACATGCGGCGTACCTGCTGGTTGCGCCCCTCGCTGATGCGCATCTCGACCCAGCCACGGCTCTTGCCCTGGCGGATCGGTCTTACGAAGGCCGGCGCGGTCGGCCCGTCGCTCAGCCGCACACCGCCGCGCAAGCGCTCGATCATCCTTTCGCTAGCCACACGGCCGGTCTTTACCAGGTAGACCTTCTCGACGTGATGGCGGGGATGAGTGAGCCGCTGGGCGAGCTCTCCGTCGTTGGTCAGCACCAGAAGTCCCGAGCTGTTGTAGTCAAGCCTTCCGGCCGGGAACAAAGCCTTGCCGAGATTGCGCACCACGTCGCCGACACACAGCCGCCCCTCCGGGTCCTGCATGGTGGTCACGCAGCGCACCGGCTTGTTGAAGACGAAGTACTCTTTGAAACGCGCGGTCGGGATGAGGCGGCCGCCGACCTTGATGTGGTCGCTGTCCGGCTTGGCCTTGCTACCGAGCTCGGTCACCACGCGACCGTTTACGGTCACCTCGCCAGCGGCAATCATACGCTCGGCCTCACGGCGCGACGCAATCCCGGCACGCGCCAGAATGACCTGCAGGCGCGTCCCTTCTGCTGCCGAGCCGTCTTTGGCCACTCGAGCCTTGGCGGTTGCCGGCGGTTTAGGCGGCCGGCTCCGGCTCGGAGCTGCCTTCTTCGGACTCTTCTTCATTGGCCTCACGGTCGCCGGCAACTTCTACGCCGGCCTCATCAGCGGCGGCGTCGCTGTGCGTCGCTTCGCCGTTACCAGACTCTTGTTCGGCCGGCAGCGATCCGGCGTCGTGCTCGTCTTGCGAGCCGTCCTCGCCGTCCCCGAACGGCAACACCCCGGTCTCTTCGGAGCCTGTCTCTCGGAAGCCCGTCTCATCGGCCATGCGCTCTATATCGTCGCCGAGCTCGGCAAGGGTAGGCATATCGCGCAGGTTTTTCAGCCCGAAGAGCTCGAGAAAATCACCCGTGGTCGAATAGAGCAACGGCCTCCCCGGCACGTCCTTGCGGCCGACGATCTTGAGCAACCGCTTCTCGACGAGAGACTCGAGCACACCGCCGCTCTCGACGCCGCGAATGCTCTCGATATCGATCCTGGTAGCCGGCTGGTTATAGGCGACTATCGCAAGAGTCTCGGTGGCCGCCCGGGTCACGCGGAAAGGACGCTCGCGAAACAGCTTTCGCACGTAGCGATGGTGCTCAGGGGCGGTGCGCAGCTGCCAGCCACCTGAGACCTCGACGACGCGGATGCCGTGAGTGAGAAGATCGGTGGACAGCTCTTTGAGCGTGGCCTTGACCTCTGCGGTCGTCGCGCCCTCGACTATCTCGCACACCTTGCGTGCGGGCAGCGGATCGGCGGCGGCAAACAGCAATGCCTCGAGAAGCGGCTTGAGTCGATCGACCGGCCAGCGCCCGCCCTGCTCAGCAATATCTTCGCCGTTCTCGTTGGTCCGTTCCTCGCTCATACCCTCACCTTGAAACTCTCACTCGGGCCCCTCTTGCGGCTCAGTTGCTCCGCTAGCGGCACCTGCACCGTACATCTCTGTCAGCGACACGATGCTCGCATCTATGTCGTGCTCGATCATGCGCAGGTAGATCGCCGGCTCTCCAACCCGCTGCTCGGCCTCGATGATACCCCACTTGATGAGCTCCAAGAGGCCGACAAAGGTCGCGATAACCAAGCCGCGGTCCGTCCCTTCTTCGAACAACTCGAAGAATTCCAAGCGCTCGACCGCGCACAACCGGTCCACCATTGCGCGCACCGCGTCCGCAACGCTGTACTCGTCGCGCGCCACCGTGTGCGGCCGCCGCGCCTTCGCGCCCTCGAGCACGCCGCGCAGAGCATCGAAGAGATCAGCCAGCTCCACCTTGCGAAACTCGACGCCTTCTTCGTCGTCATCGTGCGGTGGCGGTGACGGCTCCCTCCGGAAGACGTCGCGGTCGAGTAGCGCACGGTCGCGCAGCGCCTCGGCCGCCTCCCGGTAGCGCTGATACTCGGCGAGCTGGCGGACGAGATCCTCTACCGGGTTCTCCTCGTCCTCCTCGGCGTCCTCGTCGGCCGGCAGCAGAAGTCGGGACTTCATGTACATGAGCGATGCCGCCATCAGCAGGTACTCACCGGCAACGTTGAGGTTGAGCTCCTCGAACATGCTCACATAGGCCAGGTATTGATCGGTGATGGTGGCTATCGGCAGGTCGTAGATGTCCACCTCGTTCTTGCGCACAAGGTGGAGGAGGAGGTCGAGAGGCCCCTCGAAAGCTTCGAGCTTGACCCTGTAGTTCTCCTGCACCGTCAAAGCCCCATGAGCTCGCGCACGCGCGCCATCGTACTTCCGGCCACCTCGCGGGCGCGGTCGCGTCCCTCCGCGAGCACCTCGCCGACTATCTCCGGCGTCTTCTCCAGCTCTGCACGGCGCTGGCGAATCGGCTCGAGCTCCTCTAGCACGTGGGCGATCATGACTTTCTTGCAGTCCAGGCAGCCGATGGAAGCGGTCTTGCATCCTTCGCTGAGCTCCGCCCTCTCCTCTTCGCTGCAGTATATGGCGTGCAGGCAGAAGGCCGGACAATCGGCGGGATCGCCCGGGTCGGTAAGCCGCTGGCGCCGGGTGTCGGTGACCATGCGCGCCAGCTTGTCGTGAACGCTCTTGGGGTCTTCGCTGAGAGAAACGGCGTTGCCGTAGCTCTTGCTCATCTTGCGCCCGTCGGTGCCCGGCACGCGCGCCATCTCGACCACCAGCCCGGCCGGCTCGGGGAAAAGATCGCCGTAAAGTCTGTTGAAGCGGCGGGCGACCTCACGGGTGAGCTCGACGTGGGGAAGCTGGTCTTCTCCCACCGGCACCCGATCTGCCAGGTAGATGAGAATGTCGGCGGCCTGCAGCAACGGGTAGCCCAGGAAGCCGACCGTCGAGAGATCACGGCCGCTCAGCTGCTCCTGCTGCTCCTTGTAGCTCGGCACCCGCTCGAGCCACGGCACCGGAATTATCATCGAGAACATCAGATAAAGCTCGGCATGCTCGGGGACGTCCGACTGGCGAAAGATCACGCTCTTTCCGGGGTCCAGGCCGACCGCCAACCAGTCGAGAACCATCGACCTCGCACTCTCCTCGATGCCGCCAGGGTCGGCATACTCGGTGGTCAGCGCATGCCAGTCGGCCACAAAGAAGAAACACTTGAACTCATCCTGCAATCGCACCCAGTTCTTGAGGGCGCCGTTGAGATGGCCGAGGTGAAGCTCGCCCGTCGGTCGGGTTCCAGAGAGTACGATGCCGGTCGATACGGATTGTGCCATTGCAGTTCCGGGTTAGATAAAGAAGAGATCGAGAAGGCTGAGCACCGCACCTATCACCGGCGTTATCAGCATGCTGAGGCCGCCACTCATCAGCAGGGCCACGACTATCAAGAAGCCGTAAGGCTCCACCCTCGCCAGCGTATAGGCCCACTGGCGGGGCAGCAGACCGACGGCCACCCGGCCACCGTCAAGCGGCGGGATCGGCAGCAGATTAAACACGGCAAGCACCACGTTGATCATCACGCTGCGCGCACACATGATCGCCACCGGCGTGATCATATCGATACCGCCGGGACCCGTCATCGACGCCGACCCATGGCCGGACAGCACAGCCATCGCCTTGGGCCCGAGCAGCCCGAGCAACAGCGCGCTCACTGCCGCCAGCACCAAGTTCATGGCCGGACCAGCCGCCGCCACGTAGACCATGTCGCGCATGGGATTGCGGAGCCGGTTCCATGAGACCGGCACCGGCTTGGCGTAGCCGAACAGGAAGGGCGCTCCGGTTATGAAGAGGAGGCCCGGTATCAGGATCGTGCCCATGGGGTCCACGTGGGCAATCGGATTCAACGTGAGACGCCCCATGCTCGCGGCGGTGTTGTCGCCGAGCCGGTAGGCCGCATAGCCGTGGGCCCATTCGTGGCAGACCACGGCGAGCAGTAGCGGGAACACCCACAGCAGGGCTGATGCGATATCGAAGCTCATTACGGGACGAAGACCGTCACGAATACCAGCAGGCCCTGAGGCGGGCAACCGCGTGGCCGATCTGCACACACGCCACCTTGACCCGGATTATTCATGAGCGCTCACGTACGCGCATGCCGGAACGGGGATGGTGGCGCTCGTGAACCTTGCGCAGGCGCTTGCTGGCCACATGGGTGTAAACCTGCGTCGTGGTTATATCGGCGTGCCCGAGCATGACCTGCACCGAGCGCAGGTCGGCACCGCCCTCGAGAAGATGGGTGGCAAAGGAGTGTCGCAGGACGTGAGGAGAGACATCGCCGAGCCCCGCACTGCGCGCGTGCTGACGCAGTCTCTTCCAGAAAGCCTGCCGGGTCAGCGCCCTGCCGTAACGGCCGAGAAACAACCGGCGGCTGTTGTGTGCACGGTCGAGCTCGACCCTGCCCTTGG
>PIVZ01001463.1 GCA_003354045.1 bacterium | reverse complement strand
GTTCTGACCCGTGAAGGGCTTCGCGCCTCACTCGCGGCGGTCGGCGGCGGAGGTATCTGTTCCGTCGTTCTGGAAGAGGTGGGGAACGACGGGGAAGCGGGGTTTTTTCCGGTGACCCCTCACCCCAACCCTCTCCCCCGGCCGCCGCTCGTGCAAAGGCCAAGGCTTCCGGCGGGGGAGAGGGGGCCGGAGAAGATGGAGACGGCTCGGCCGCGAATTGACGATCTGGCGTACGTCGTTTTCACCTCGGGCACGACCGGACGTCCCAAGGGCGTCGCTCTCTCTCATCGGGTCCTCGCGAATCTGGTCGAGTGGCATGCCGAGCGTTTCCCGGCGGGTCCGGCACAATCAGCCGATTCTTTCTTTGTCGGGCCGGCTTTGCGTGCCTCCCCGTCGAAGACGGCAGGCGGAGCATGCCCTACAAGGAGAGGGTTTCAGGTTCTGCACTATGCTTCGGCGAGCTTCGACGTCAGCTTTCACGAGATCTTCGCGGCCTGGTGCCTGGGCGGCACGCTGGTGGTGGCTCCGGAGGACGCGCGCCACGATATGACGGCCCTGGCGGATCTCGTCGAGACCCATGACGTAGATTTGGCGATCTTGCCGGTACCCGT